>NZ_JBIMLI010000027.1:43109-44706 GCF_051859755.1 Limnospira sp. | reverse complement strand
ATATTCAACCAAGGGGCTGAATTCCCTACCAGGCGGTTATTTCGGGCATTGCAGCCCTATTTCATGCCTGAACGTCTCGCACGCTTTCTATATCCTAACAAAGATAGTAATAGAAACCCGGTTTATGGCAACTTGGCTATAATAGTCGTAACCCCCTAGTATCAACCCATATCCCCATCCTCAATATGACATTCATCACCGATACTCCGGTAACTTGGCAATACCTAGACATTGATGCTCAAAATCAGGCAACTATTGCCAATAGTCGCGTTTCAGTTGCCCAACTGATTCAAGAAAAACACGCCCACGGCTGGAGTCCAGAAGAGCTGCACTTTCAACACCCAGAAATTTCCCTCGCTGCCATTTATTCTGCCCTCAGTTATTACTACACCTATCAACACCAAATTGATGCTCAAATTGCTCAAGAACAAGAAAAAATCCAGAACCTGCAAGCTGATTTAATTACAATGAGAGTCGGTCATCATACTGCCGATTTTCAACAAATGCTTCAGCAAAAACGGCAGCAGCAGCCAGGATGAAAATGGCAATATATTACTATTTCGATGCTCCACTCCATCGAGCGATTAAGATTGGTTTACAACTGAAATTGGTTGAGGTTATGACCGCTCAAGAAGACAATAATAGTAGTGCTATTGATGAAATAATTTTGAGTCTTTATGTGCAACTAAAGCGTCCTCTTGTAACCACGAATCATGATTTTCTAGTGTTAGATAAAAATTGCGTCAATCAAGGTAAAGCGTTTACCGGAATTTTCTTTTTCAGTCCTCAAGTGTCGATGGGTTATGCGATCGAAGAGTTAGAGGTTTACGCCAAAATGGGAGAATTAGAAGATTTCGCCAATCAAGTAATTTTTATTGGATGTTGAACTGCCGCCGCTTTATCCATGAGAGGAAAAGCCATGAACTAATGAACTTTGTTGTTGGCATCAAAAATACAGACTATGCAGCTTCCCTAGAAGTTCGCAAGATTTATCCAGTCTTACCCGACTCAAAAGCGAATAGTCATCAAATGCTGCGGATAATTGATGAATCAGGGGAAGATTACCTCTATCCTAACGCATATTTTATGCCTATTGAACTCTCTGCCTCTCTCCAACAAGTTCTGGAAATGTCTGAGGTTGAGTGGAATCAAAGAAACCGGGTTGCTGTCAGGGTTTCTGTATCCTAACCGAGATATCCATAGAAACCCGGTTTCTCAGCATTTAGCTATAATAGGATGACCAACTACCGCCGACAGCAGAAACCCTATGGTTGCGGATTTTGGGGACGGGGAGAGTCCAAAAACAAGCCTTGCAAGAACTCTATCAACTACCAGGAGACAATCCCACCCGAGAAACCACGCTAGAATTACTGTATAACCTGCGCGCGATGCTAGAAGCGCGGCAAAATTTAGACCCAGAAGAGAGAGAGTTAATTATGGAACTATCACCCCTGTATTTACAACGGTTACAAACTGTTAAGGAAGAAGGTATCCAACAAGGAGTTCAGCAAGGACAGCGATCGCTCCTAGAAAGTATGCTACAAGTGAAGTTTGGGGCGGTCGATGCCGAATTAGCTGAGATTATCGACCGGTTGAT
>NZ_JBIMLI010000027.1:0-43012 GCF_051859755.1 Limnospira sp. | reverse complement strand
TGATTGCAGTTCCCCCATTGGAACAAGCTCAGTTGATTTGGCAGTTATCACGGGAAGAACTTTTGGCTCGCTTTTCCCGTGACATATAACCGGGGGGGTTAAGAAACCCGGTTTCTCCGAGTATACCCCATCCCCACAGAGGGAGCCGACAATATCCAAGAGGCGATCGCTTCCTGACAAGGGGCCTGTACATCCTCGTTACCCCTATAGGGCCTCAACACCCCACGCGACCTCGGCTCTGACCCGCAAAACTGGGAAATCGCCGCAGGCTAAGACCAGGCCATTTGCGCCGTGGATGCCCAATGAGCTGAGATTAACCCGGTTGCTCGGAGTCGCCGGGTGGGGTATAATCGAGTTGGGGTCGCGCGAGGCTTCACCGCACCGACTACACCGAAACAAGACTCAGGGAGGCGGAACCATGTCCAGTTGGCGTGAGAAATGGAAAAATCTATGGCAGAGGCTCAACACGCCTTTATTCACCTCCCAGCCTCCCAGAACCTCCCACCTGACTGTTGAGGCGATATCCCCTAAGTATTTAGCGATTTGGTTAGAAATCCTGGAAGCCAAAAAAAGCGGGTTAAGCGGGAAAGCAGTTTATCCCATTTTCCAAAAATACCAAGACCAACTCGACCTTGAGTTTGCCGAAACCCTCACCCAATGGTTTCACTCCCAACTCGACCTTAATTGTATTAGTAAAAATCAAAACCTCGCCGCAAATCTTAATAATTTTGCCATCGATATTCAGCAATTCCCGTTAGGCAGTCGAGCCAATAATCTGGAAATTGCCATTGTTGCCTACCAAGCCGCCTTAGAAGTCTACACCCGCACCGCCTTTCCCTATGAATGGGCAACGACTCAATGGAACTTGGGAGAAGCCTACCGTAACCGCATCCGGGGAGAGCGAGGGGACAATATTGAGGAGGCGATTCGCTGCTACCAAGCCGCCTTAGAAGTCTTCACCCGCACGGCATTTCCCGAATATTGGGCAAGGACTCAAATGAACTTGGGGAGTGCCTACTTATACCGCATCCGGGGAGAGCGAGCCGACAATATCGAGTCGGCGATTCGCTACTACCAAGCCGCCTTAGAAGTCATAACCCGCACCGCCTTTCCCGAAAATTGGGCAACGACTCAAAATAACTTGGCGGTTGCCTACTTATACCGCATCCGGGGAGAGCGAGCCGACAATATCGAGTCGGGGATTCGCTACTACCAAGCCGCCTTAGAAGTCTTCACCCGCACGGCATTTCCCGAAGAGTGGGCAACGACTCAAATGAACTTGGGGATTGCCTACTCAGACCGCATAAAAGCAGAGCGAGCGGACAATATTGAGGAGGCGATTCGCTACTTCCAAGCCGCCTTAGAAGTCTTGACCCGCACGGCATTTCCCGAAGAGTGGGCAACGACTCAAATGAACTTGGGGAATGCCTACTGGAGCCGCATCCGGGGAGAGCGAGCCGACAATATCGAGTCGGCAATTCACTGCTACCAAGCCGCCTTAGAAGTCTTCACCCGCACGGCATTTTCCCAATATTGGGCAATGACTCAAATGAACTTGGGACTTGCCTACTCAGACCGCATCCGGGGAGAGCGAGCCGACAATATCGAGTCGGCGATTCGCTACTACCAAGCCGCCTTAGAAGTCTTCACCCGCACGGCATTTCCCGAAGATTGGGCAAGGACTCAAATGAACTTGGGGGCTGCCTACTCTGACCGCATCCGGGGAAAGGGAGCCAACAATATCATCAAGGAGGTAATTGGCTGCTTCCAAGACGCTTTAGAATATTACAGCCGCATGACATTTCCCGAAAAATGGCCAGCTACTCAAAATAACTTGGCGACTGCCTACCAAATCCGCTTTCGGGAAAAGGAAGCCAACAATATCATCGGGAAGGCGATTCGCCGCTTCCGTACCGATTTTCCTGAAGATTGGGCAAGGGCTAAAAATAACTTTGCGATTGTCTACTCAAACCGCATCCGGAGAGAGCGAGCGGACAATATCGAGTCGGCAATTCGCTCCTACCAATCCGCCTTAGAAGTCTACACCCCCTCCTCCTTCCCCCTCTACTGCCTCCAAACCGGACGCAACCTCGGCAACCTCGGCTATGACCTGCAAAACTGGGAAATCGCCATCGAAGGCTACGACAACGCCATCCGCGCCGTGGAACAGAGCCGGGACTGGGCCACCTCCCCGGACACCAAACGGCAAATCCTGGAAGATGCCCTGCCCCTCTATGGCAAAATGATACAAGCCTGCATCCACCTGGAACGCTACGAGCAAGCCCTGCTGACGGTCGATCGCAGTAAGTCCCGCACCCTCATGGAAATGCTCACCAGCGCCGACCTGGTTCCGAAAAACGCCACCCCCGAACAACAGGAACAATACCGCCAACTCAACCGGGAAATCGCCGCCCTGCAACAATCCTTCGCCCCCACGGAGAACCCCACCGACGGGAAGACCGGGACACCGGGAAGCCGGGAAATCCGGGCAAACCTGGAACTCGCCACCGCCACCGAGGCACGGGGAACCACTCCCCTGCAAAGCCTGCTCCAACAACGGCAAACCCTGCTGGCGGAAATCAACGACCCCGCCTTTAACGCCTTCCAGACCGTGCGCCCCCAACTCCCCGACTTTCGCCAACTCCTGACCCCGGAAACGGCTCTCATCGAATGGTATCTCCCCCAAGACCCGAACTTGGGAGCCTGGGCGTTCACCGTCACCCTAGACCAAGACCGCCCCCATATCGACGTTCACTGCTACAGCGCCGACCAACGCCAGCGCCTCGACCAATTCAACCAAACCTACTTCGCCGACTACCGCCAAGGGAGTTGGTATCAAGCTCTAGGCGATCGCCTAGATGACCTCACCGAATATCTTCACCTATCGGATATCATCGCACCCCTGCCGCCGATTTGTCAACGGCTGATTCTGATTCCCCACCTCTACCTGCACCTGTTCCCCCTCCACGCCTTATCCGTTGACCTCAACGCCCCCGCCACCCCCTTACTGGAGCGCTTTAGCCAAGGGGTCAGCTACGCCCCCAGTTGCCAAATCCTGGACTACCTCCACCACCGCCCCCAACCCGCCACCGCCCCCCAATTCTTCGCGGTGCAGAACCCCACCAAAGACCTCAAGTATGCCCAAATGGAGGTCGAGTTCATCCGCCCCTACTTCGACCCCAACTGCTATATCCTCAGCCAGGAAGCCGCGACCAAATCCGCCCTCAATCGCCTGGAAACCCTAGAGAAACTGCGCGAGAGTCATCTGATTCATTTTTCCTGTCACGGAGCCTTTGACGGCGAAAATCCCCTCAATTCGGCTATTATTTTGGCAGGGGATGCACCCCCCGAATCTCCCCCCACGGAGAAAGAACGCCAGACCCTGACCCTCCGGGATGGTCGCCGCTTCGACACGGGACAGCAAGGCTTAACCCTAGGGGAAATTTATCGGAATTTAGACATTCCCGCCTGTCGTCTGGTGATGCTTTCGGCTTGTGAGACGGGACTGATGGGGAGTTTATTAACGGATGAATATATTGGTTTAGCGAGTGGATTTTTGTATGCGGGAACTCCGACGGTAGTGAGTAGTTTATGGTGTGTGGATGATTTCGCCACGGCTTGTTTAGCGATTCGTTTCTATTATGAATTTTGGAAAGATGCGCGGGTCGTGATGGCGTTACATAAGGCACAAAATTGGCTAAGGGAGGTTTCGGCGGCGGGGTTTTTAGAGTGGTGTTCTGAGGGTCTAAAAATGACAGAGGAGGAGTGTGATAAAATCGATTTGAAGTTGATGGATTATGATGAAAGTTGCCCGTTTGGCGATCGCCGTTACTGGTCTGCTTTTGTGGCGATCGGCTTGTAATCAATTAATAATTAATAATTAACAATTAATAATGAATTGTAGGTTGGGTGAAGCGCAGCGCAACCCAACACCCAGTCAATAATGAATAATGAACAATTAATGAATTGTAGGTTAGGTGAAGCGCAGCGCAACCCAACACCCAGTCAATAATGAATAATGAACAATTAATGAATTGTAGGTTAGGTGAAGCGATCGCCCAATTAGTTAAAGGGGCAATGACTCATTCCCCGAATAAACAGAGTCAGGACCAACAATTTGAATTCCATAGGGCTGAAGAGCAGGGTTCCGCATCGAGCAGATTCAACGATAGGACGAGCTTCGGAATGACGCGGATCTTGACTTAGCAACGCCCCAATAAAAATTCCCGCATCCAAAAAGACTAAATCGGGGTTACTCATGGTAAATCGCGTCTTTCCACCCTTGGGGTACATAACCATCAAGTTTCGGTAAAGGTGGGAGTTCTAGGCTGGCTTTAATTCTCACCACTTCATGGGTAGAAACTTGCACGATTAAAGTTTCTTTTTGTCTTAATAAGCTCAAAAAATCCTCAATAGAAAGGTTTTTGATAGTTTCGAGTGTGATTTGGGTTGTGGAGTCCATTTAACTAGCCTCATGTGAGTGGCGGCATCATTGGGGTTTGTATGAGTATAGCATGGGTTGTCAATTCTTCGTGAGTTACAATAGGGTAGGTTGGGTGAAGCGCAGCGGAACCCAACACGGAACCCAACCAGCAACCCAACAGCCAGCGATTGTAATTGATAATTGGAGGTAAACAACAGATGACAGCCCGAGAACAACTAATTAAAGCCATTGAAACCCTGCCAGAATCCCAGTTAGCTAAGGTTTTAGCCTATATTAATCAGGTCATAGCTGATGAGGGTAAAACGCCACAAAAAGACTCTGATTCTCAGGGATATTTTGATAACAATTGGTGGAATAACTTATCTGAGTTTACGCCGGACTTTTTAGAAGTTCGAGAACAACCTCAAATAAATTGTAGGTTGGGTGAAGCGCAGTCAATAATTAATAATGAATAATTAACAATTAATAATGAATTGTAGGTTGGGTGAAGCGCAGCGGAACCCAACACGGAACCCAACCAGCAACCCAACACGGAACCCAACACGGAACCCAACCGGAACCCAACACGGAACCCAACCGGAACCCAACACGGAACCCAACCGGAACCCAACCCAAGAAGCCACAGCCAAAACCAAGTGGTAAAAAAGGGGGGTTTCTGTGTTAAAATGAGGTAAGACAGCTTAAATGCTGCCAGAAACAGGGTTTTCTAATCTAAGGAGATTGTACCATGAGCGATCGCATTCCGTCAGATTTCTTACAAATTATTGAAGACTTCCTGACCTGGCTGGAACAAGCAAAAACCGACCCCCAAAATTACCCGCAACTGTCGGAAAATCTACAAGCATTAGAAGACGAATTGACCGCCGCCGAGGATAAAACCTTAAAGCTGGCTAAAATCATTAAAGGCTGGTGCAACAAGCATCAAATCACCTTCAACCGAGAACAGTTAATAACTGTGCGCCTTCACATGGCTCAACAAGGGGATGAAATCCCGAAGCCAGCGGAGGGAGAACGCCCAGAAATTGTCTATAATAAGGCTTTATTAGTGGCTAGGGTGCGAGAGGGGAAAGAAGCAGCGCAGTCTTAACCTTTTTAGCCAACTTAGCAGCCAGAAACATGAGCGATAAAATAGCCCCAATTTATGCCCCTAGTTTATATTGGTTCGCCTATCAATATCATCGAGGGTTAGTGACATCAAATGATGATACCCCCGCCCAAACTTTAGACGACATTAACCCCCAATGGGTGCGGGCAAAATATGGCAGTATTTTTAACAAGTTCAAGGTAGACTTACCGCTAGATATTCGGTTAGATGAACCCTCCCAAAATTTCGATTTGCTCGTGGGGGCTGATGATAAAAGAGCTATCAAATTTTTTACCACCAAACAGGATTTGGAAGGGTTTATTTATCCTCAATGTCTCCATGATAGTTATGCCCTAAATCTGAATATTTACCAACCGGAAAACCCCGGACAAGATGAATATCAACTGGCGGATTTAGCTAAATTTAACCCGGAGAATTGCTTTAAACCGGAACCGGAATCGGCTGCTAATTTAGGGCAAACTCTGTTATTAAGTGCCTATTTAAACACGACAAAACCGGAGCATATCCGCGACTTGGAACCCTTGGCTAGAGAGGGCTGGATTAAGTTTTTTCACCTGGAAAATGGCGAAAATTTACCCCGTCTCTATCGCGCTTATAATCTGCTGGGGGGATATCTCTACGAGTACGGTAGTCCGAAGGCGGATTTACAGGAAAATCCCTACGGTCATTTATTGACTTGGTTTCTATTTGAAGAACAGCCAACTGTAATCCTGCAAAAGTGTTATTGGGAATTGCCGGAATTACTACTATATTATCACAAAATCGCCAAAAGTTTTCAAGATAGTCGGATTTATTACCATCACGCCGATCGCATTGTGACGGAAAATGAAATCCAATTAAGTGAGTTACATCAAAACTATCTGAATCGGGAAAAAACGGAAACGCTGTCCGCCGCCGAATTGCAAAAGTTGAAAATCACGTTAAAAACGCTGCTGGCGACTTCCCTCAACTATTCTCAACAACTGCGAAATATGGAATATGCGCGCAATACGATCGCCATCAATAGCAAAAACTATCAAACGACCTTAGAACGCATGGAACAACTAGCGGACACCACCCTAAAAGATTGGCGGTTATTTTACGAAAAGGAAGCGATCGCCTTTCAGGAACAAATCCGCGCCGATTTAAACTATTTTAACCCGGGTTCCAACCTACTTAATCAAGCCATTGCGACGATTCGGGGATTAGTAGAAATTGACCAAGCGGAACGCGATCGCCACATACAAGAAAAGCAGCAACAACTAGAGGATCACATTCAGGCGTTGGGGGTAGGAATTGCTGGGGGTGCGATCGTTGCTTCCTGTAGCGGATTGTTATTTGAACAGCAACGGATGACCTTTCCCTGGGAAGCAGAATTTGGCAAATATCCCCATCCGTTTTTGAGTGCGATCGCTATCAGTAGCCTGATAGCTTATTTAGCCTTCAAAGCTGCTCAATATGGGATTAAAAAAAGGCGATCGCGATCGTGATTTGACCAGATTAAAGCTAGTTAAATTCCCTGAATGTTTAATCATCATCATCATCATCAAACTCGATCCGGGTGGTATGACCTGGGTCGGATTCCGTGATATCATTGGCTGCTAAATCTTCTAAATCGGGGATATCTAATTGCTTGTTGAGTTGAATATCATTAACAAGTTTTAAGCGAATTAAAAGCCGGGGTCCGGTATGTCCTAAACGGACTACCATACCATCTACAATTCGCCTCTTGTTAACCATCTGATTATTAACATAAGTGCCATTAGCACCAAAATTGACTAATTCCCATCCAGAGGTTTTATTCCACAATTCCAGATGATGTCTTGAAACCACGGCACTACCAATAGTAACATCATTATCTTTCGAGCGACCAATACGCAAGATCGGTTTATCCTAAAAAGTCCAACGATGCAAAGGAATAGGTCGGCTAGAATGAAGCAGGATGAGAGTAATCACACCAAAATTTAATAGGCAAAAATATACAACAAACTGGTGAAGGATAGATAACCCACCTATAAGTTATAGTGTGATTAGCAGAGCAGATTTTGAGCCTTTTCTGCTAAGTTTTTCACTGGTCATCATAGGTGTAATCAATGACTACAGACAGCTTTAATATCAAATAAGTAAGTTTCCCAAAATCAAGACTAAGCCTTATATATGGTCATGGGAGGCATTTGGATCACCTACTTATTAATCTGATTCATCTATTGTGGCTGGCTTGAATCCTTAGAGCCAACTTTTTCGCTATCATCTTCGCGATCATCTTGATCAGCCACCCTTTCCAATGATTTAGATAACTTTTGGGCTTCTTGTTTTAAGCCTTCCAGGTCGCTGAGAGTCCTTTCCAAATCCTCCTGTAAAAATTCCGCCGCCTGACGAATTTTTTGATCTAAGCCTTCTGTATACTGGGGCGGATTTTCAACCATTGATTCTGACACAATTACTCGCTTACTACCCGCACTGGTCATGGCTGATGCTGGCATAATATAGACTCCCTGTAAAATGCCTCGCAAACCACCATCAGTTTTGAACAAATAATTAGTCACTGTACCCGTATCATTTTTAATTAGATAGTCAACCAGAACCCCCACTTTTTTACCAGCATTAGTCCACACTTCATGATTAATGCTAGAATCAGCATTTTCTGGCAATATAAAATTGCCCTCATCTGAGGATTTATTCACCAGAACAGCATCGACCCCAATAGTCTCAATTTGTTGCCAACTAAATGCCCGTTTTTTGCCTCCCACTGGTAACATTCCTGACTTGGTAGTGAAGCCTATCACTTGGTTGGAGTTCAGATCTGCTGCTCTTTCTTCGATGTGGCCTAATTGTTCGACACTTTGGCGATCGAGGACTAGGCGACCGATTCGGTCACTACGTTTGATGATTCCTTTCTTAGCGTTCATAGCCAATTTTTCCTTTTACAGTTACAGCCATTATTAATTGTAACATAATTGTTGACAAAGCACAGCCAATGTGTTAAAAATCATCCCGGTTTCCAGTGAGTTTTGAGTGGCTGGCAATTGACGGGTCAGGTCTTAGGACAACTGAAAAATAAACGACACCAGATCCCCTTTACCTAAAGCGATGCGATCGCCTGGTCGCAACCGATGACGGTTTCCTTTTGGCAGAGGAATATTGTTAATATATGTTCCGTTAGAACTACCCACATCCTCAATATAATAGGCATCGCCTTCTAGGCGAATATTAGCATGGGTTCGCGAAACGATTTCCGCATTAGTAAACCCAGAAACATCTATATCCGGGGGAACTAGATCATTAGGTTTACCAATATGAATCACGGGTAAGTTTTGGGGGATTTCTAGCGGAGTTGTACTTTGAACATGAATCAATTTAGCAGTTTGTTGCTGAAGTTGGGTGGCGTGAGTTCCCGCGCTCACCACTGCTGCTGGGGGGGGTGAGGATGGTAGGGGTATGGCTGTGGTGGGGACTGTTGTTGACTGAGTTGGGGGTTGTACTGGGTCTGGGTCTGGGTCTGGGTCTGGGTCTGGGTCTGGCTGAGGTGGCGGGAAAGATGGACTAGGACTAGCAACGGGTGAGGGACCTGATTTTTGTAAATTCACAGCCGAATTAGAACCAGATGCTACTGTGGGGACCTCTTCATCTGGTAAGGGGTCAGGAAGTACCAAATCTGGTAGCGGCGGAACTACTGTCGGAATTAAATCAGGGTTCTGGTTTTCTTCACCGCCTGGGGTCGGTAGCAAATTATAACCACACTGACCGCAGAAAGAAGCATCGGCTTGGACTGTTGCGCCACAATTGGGACAACTGGTGGTCGTGGGAAGGGGAGTATAACAAGATTCGCACTGAGTTGCGCCCTCTGGGTTCTGATGATTACAGTTTGGACAGACAATCATAGAGTTCTCCTTACGCTATCGAAAGCGATCGCACCATAGCTAACAATTAGATCCTAACCTAGCATCAGTCTCTAAAATCTCAGCTTTTCTGGATTTCTTCTCCCGCCGCCGCATCAAGTAGCCACCAAAGTTCACCCTGGGGTTGAATGAAGCGACTGGGGTAGGCGTTTGCATCCCCTGTGGGTGCAAAAACTTCAGCCAAAGCCGATCGCTTACTAGCCCCGGCTACCAGGAAGACGACACAATCAGCTTGATTGATTAGGGGAATGGTGAAGGTGATGCGAGGTTCACCGTCTTTATTGCCAACTGTTACTAGGCGATCGCACACTTGTAGTGCATCTGTAAAAGGAAACAGAGAGGCTGTATGGGCATCATCCCCCATTCCCAACAATATCATATCAAATCTGGGAAATTCTCCGGGAGCCACCCCAAAAAATTCTCGAATTTGGCGATCGTGCTTTTCTGCGTCTACTTGGGGATTGCCACTACCTGTGGGCATAGGATGAATGTTAGACTCTGGGAAGTTTACCCGATCTAACCAAGCACTGCGAGCCATTTTTTGGTTACTATCTGGGTGGTCTGGGGGTACATAGCGTTCATCTCCCCAGAAAATATGGATCTGGTCTAGGGGTAGATCTTGTTTGGCTAAGGCCTCATAAACGGGTTTGGGAGTCCCTCCCCCAGCTAAGGCTATGGTAAACCGATTTCGGCTTTGAATCGCCGCCTCCATTTTGCTGAGGATGATTTCTGGCGATCGTCTGACTATTTCCTCGCGGGTAGCTAAAACTTCGATTTTTTTGTCCATCATGTCCTCAAAATCAGCTTTCACCACATCATAAAGCCTTTTTCTGGCAAATCGTCAATTAGTTACCGAGTCTACCCTCACCGGGACAGTATAGCCTCCGAAAAATCACGGATTCAAGATCACAAGTCCTAGGTGTTTCATATCACAATCATATCTGATCAATTTCACCTGAACAAGGGCATAGTATCACTGAAATAAGAGATGTTTCCCACAATAATGAACATACAGGGCATAGTTTTTAGAGTTCATACCGATTTCAACCCAACTCTAACCCTCTAGTCCTCCCGCCCCTGATCTGTAAAGACTGAGGGCGATTTGATCAGAATTAAGCAGATGGATACTCAAATTGGTTACAAAAAACTAAAGTCTAATCCATTCACCACTTACCGTGACCCCATAAGTGGCAAATGGATCGTGATCAAGTCTGAGGAAAAAAAAACTCAAGCACAAGCGGCTTGAAGTGGCCAGAAACCTCAGAGTTAAACAATGGTCATGACAGTTGAAAGGTCGCCAAACACCTAGGTTGACATCTCAGTTATTATGCCAGTCTTTCTGGTTTTGGGTGACTACTACAGATCTAAATTTGATGGTTTTGGGAACTGTCACAGTTCAAATACTGTCACATACACTATCCCAAAGTTAATCAGACACTGGGTATATTACAGTTATCGAGTTCACACAAAAAACGATGACATCTACCATTTTTTCCCCTACTACCTCCGATGTTGAATCCAATTCTTGGCTATATCTAATTGCCGATGAGGTTGATCACTTTACTGGAGATGATTGGCTGGCCTTGTGTCCAGATATTGACGAAGGCGAACTTTATCGCGACTGGTTTATCTGGTATGATGCCGATGTTAATGGCAGTTGGGAAGCCTACGACCACTTAACAGGTGAACAAATTATTTCTCCTGATTTGGAGTGGATTAAGTCCCAAATTGATGCTATTGAAAATCGCCGACAACTGTCATATATTCATATAGCATAAACTTCTCTATTGGTGAAGAAAATTTTGATAAAACCCTATCAATTCTTGGGGATATTACCCCAGATTACTAAAATTATCCAACTGATTCAACCCTCGGCTACTTCCTTCGGTCCCCCTAATTCAGGGGGATTTTTAATTGTCCCTAGTCCCTAGTCCCCTGTCCATAGTCCCTGGTCTGTTAACTCAACAGGTGCATATATTTGCTATGCTGACCTGATAGGATTTGGGAGGTGTAGGGATGACGCGTTTAAATGGGAAGTCCAACTTATCTAAGAAGTCCCCCTATTTAGAATTAAACAATCAGGGACAAATTATCACCTTTGAATTGACCCAAAATCAGCATATTTTGGGGCGCGATCGCAGCCGCGCTGATTTAGTAGTTCCCGAAACCTGGCTGGTGATTTCCTCCGGTCATCTAATGCTACGCCAAATCGGAGACACCTACCATATTTTTGACGGAGACGGACAGCAACCCAGCACTAATGGTCTGTTTGTCAACCATACTAGAATTACAGTTAAGGAAGGCTATCGACTACATAGTGGGGTGGAAATTACCATCGGTCAGAATCCCAAAAATCAGATTAGGTTGCGCTACTTTGACCCTAATAATCCCAGCACCTCCCCCTATTCAGCCATTCCGGCTATCTCTTTAAAAGAGCGATCGGTGATGTTAGGTAGAGACTCCACCGCGACAGTACAGTTAGATTCCCCTATTGTATCACGATGTCATGGGATTATTGAACCATTAGACACGGGTCATTATATTTTAAATGATTATAGTGCTAACGGCATATTTGTTAATGGTAAAAGAATCGAGAAAGCTACGCGATTGCTAGATGGCGATACCATCAGAATCGGTCCGTTTACCCTGATGCGTCAGGGGGATAATTTAGAAATCATGGATTTAGGCGATCGCATTAGATTAGATGCTCAAAGATTGCTGCGATTAGTTCGCGATCGACGAGGGAAATCGAAGGTATTATTAAGTGATTTAACCTTCGCCATTGAACCCGGACAATTTGTAGCATTAGTGGGGGGGAGTGGTGCAGGAAAATCTACCCTAATGCGAACGTTATTGGGTCTGAGTCCGACTACTAAGGGTTCCGTTTATTTGAATGGTGACGAATTACAACAAAACTTTAATCTCTATCGTCATCAAATAGGTTATGTTCCCCAGGATGATATTATTCATCGCCACTTAACGGTAGGAGAAGTTCTCACCTATGCGGCTAAATTACGCTTACCCCCAGACGCAGATATTGAAGCCACAGTTACTAAAACTCTCTATGAAATAGAAATGCTCGATCGCCGTGATGTCATGGTGTCGCAACTTAGCGGCGGACAACGAAAACGGGTTAGTATCGGGGTGGAATTGTTAGCGGATCCTAAGTTATTTTTTCTTGATGAACCGACATCAGGACTTGATCCGGGGTTGGATAAAAAGATGATGGAATTGTTGCGTCGTTTGGCTAACCAAGGACGGACAGTGATTTTAGTTACCCACGCCACCGCCAATATGATGATGTGCGATCGAGTCGTGTTTTTAGGAAGGGGAGGAAGGTTATGTTATTTTGGACCCCCAGGGGAAGCCTTCGAGTTTTTTGATTTAGATACGGGAGATTTTGCCGATATTTATAATTTGTTGGAAGAGGGAGAAGCGATCGCTCAAGATTGGTCTTTACGGTTTCGCAAATCTCCCCAATTTCAGAATTATGTAGTTAATCATCTAACTGGGGGAGAAACACCCGAAAAACAGCGGCAACCTGCCACGCAAAAACTCGCCAATATTCCCCAACAATTATCAATTTTAACTCAACGCTATTGGCGGCTTATTAAGCGAGATCCGTTTAATTTATTACTGAATTTGCTAACCGCGCCTGTGGGAATTTTATTGATTAGGTTAGCTATAGGCGATCGAGACCCCTTTCTGGGAGATGCTGACATCAGTTTAGCATCTTTAGCGCGACAAGTGTTATTTGTTTTTACCTGTGCCTCTATCTGGGTGGGTTTATCTAGTTCTCTGCAAGAATTAGTGAAAGAAACCGCTATTTATACCCGCGAAAGGTTAGTAAATTTACGGATTGTTTCTTATTTAGGATCCAAATTCATTGTCTTATCAGGATTGGCCCTTTTACAAACCCTGTTCATGGTAGGGATAATTGCCATCTGCTTTCAATCTCCATCAACCCCTTTATTCCCATGGATTTTAGGGGTAAGTATTACCACCTTTTTGACCCTCATATCAGCCATGGGTTTAGGTGTGTTAGTATCCGCTTATGTGCAAAATAGCGCCCAGGCTAATAGTGCATTACCCCTGCTATTATTACCACAAATTATTTTTTCTGGGGTATTATTTCAAATGTCAGGAATTAGCCGAGTAGTTTCTTGGTTAATGGTCAGTCGCTGGTCTATGGGTGCTTATGGTTCCCTGGTCGATATAAATTCCCTAATTCCCCCACCCGTAACCCTCCCTGATGGCACAATTATTCCCCAACCCTTTGAGTTATCATCAGTTTATGAACCCACCTGGGAAAATTTATTATTAAATTGGGGTATATTGGGGTTACATTTATTTATTTATTGGGGATTAACTGCGATTATTCAGAAGCAAAAAGACATCATTTAGACTACTTACTATTTTACCATATACCCCGGCTAGGCTGCCAATCTTGGAGGATGGCTATAGTATGGCTACAGTAATCTCTCTGTCAAAATTGACCATGAGCCGGGATTTGTGTTATATTAGATTAGACCTATTTACCTATTTACCTATTTAAAAATTTAATGGTGTCCCAGTTTATTCATAGTCTAAAGTTGCGAAACTTGCTCTCCTACGGGAGTGATACAGAACCGCTTAAATTAGAGTCTTTAAATGTATTAATCGGTCGTAACGCTTCCGGTAAATCTAATTTAATCGAAGCCTTGGGGATTTTAAAAGCCACTCCTACAGATTTAACTACTCCCATTCGTCAAGGAGGAGGAATTAGTGATTTCCTGTGGAAAGGAACCCAAAAAATTCCTATAGCCGAAATTGACGCAACTATTGCACCCCTAGAAGGTTCAATGAATCTGCGCTACAGAATCAGTTTTACCGAAACTGGTCAGAGGTTAGAAATCATTGATGAAGCAATCGAAAATGAACAGCCTTATCCAGGAGAAAATGAACCATATTTTTTTTATCGTTATCAAGGGGGTCGTCCAGTTATCAATGAGGCTACCGAAGTTGATGGATACAAAAAAAGAGCCTTACGTCGAGAAACTCTGAGTCCCGAACAATCAGTTTTATCCCAAAGAAAAGATCCAGATATGTATCCTCAGTTAAGTTATCTGGCTGCTCAATTTGCACAGATTAATCTATATCGTAACTGGCAAATTGGCAGATATTCTGAACCCAGATTGGCTCAACAAACTGATTTACCTTCCCACCCAATATTAGAAGATATTAGTAACCTGGGATTGGTGTTAAATAACTTACAATATCAATTGGGAAGTCGGGAAATTATCGAGAATTTACAAAAATTTTACGAAGAAGCCGAGGAACTGATCATCAAAATTTATGGTGGTACAGTCCAGATATTTATTCGCGAAAAAGATTTAATTCAGCCGATCCCAGCTACTCGTCTTTCTGATGGTACACTGCGTTATTTATTTTTAATGGCTTTACTACTTGATCCGACACCAGGACCGATTTTATGTATAGAAGAACCCGAAATAGGTTTACATCCTGATATACTCCCAATGATTGCTGAAATGCTAATATCCGCCTCAGAAAGAACTCAACTGATTGTTACAACCCATTCTGATGCTTTAATATCAGCACTTCCGCCGGAGTCAGTATTAGTATGCGATCGCCATGAAAGTGGAAGTTTTATTCGTCGATTGGAAGCCGATAAACTCAAAAAATGGCTGGAAAACTACACTCTGGGAGACTTATGGAGAATGGGTGAAATTGGGGGAAATCGATGGTAAAGGAAATTCGCATTTATATTGAAGATGGGGGAAATAGTAAAAATACTAAAGCTCGACTTAGAAGTAGTTTTAATCAGTGCTTTAGAGACTTGGTAAAAAAGGTTCGTGTTCGCCGGATCAAATGGAATATAATTATCTGTGGCTCGCGGAATAATGCCTATGAATGTTTTACCAAGGCTTTAGTAGATCATCCGAATTGTTGCAATATTTTATTAGTTGACTCAGAAGCACCTGTCACCAATAACAACCCATGGCAACATTTAAGAAATCGAGATCACTGGAATGATGCCCAAGTTAGCGATCGCTACTGTCATCTTATGGTACAAGCAATGGATGCTTGGTTTATTGCTGATATTGATGCCTTAATTAAGTTCTACGGAAACGGATTTAGAAAAAACTTAATCCCTGAAAATTCTAATGTGGAAATCATAGCCAAGGACAGATTACAAACTATTCTCAATGAAGCAACTCGTCATACCCAAAAAGGCAAATATCAGAAAATTGCTCATGGTTGCCAGCTTTGAGAAATCATAGACATTAACAAAGTTCGTGCTGCTTCTAGTTATGGCGATCGCTTTTTCAGAACTATGGAAGAAATTATCGCAGAATAGAGTTAGAATATGAATAATTATTCCCAGTGTATTATCAAACTTGAAGATAACTTGTAAACGCCATGTCTCTGACTCAACAAATTCTGTCGCAAATTCCGGGAAACCCTCTCACCGGACTACAAAACGCCGATCGCCTTTGGGAAGCTATCAAAAACCATAGCCTACCCATACCAGAAACCGTCACAGAAACCGATCAACCCCTTAACCAAATTGATTATGATGTCATAGTTTGTGGGGGAACATTAGGAATTATTATCGGTGCGACCTTAGCCAAAAAAGGATGGCGCGTCGCCGTCTGTGAACGCGGACAATTGAGGGGACGAGAACAAGAATGGAATATTTCCCGCCATGAACTTCAGGTATTTGAGCAATTAAATTTACTCTCTCCAGAAGAATTAGAAAAAGCGATCGCCACTGAATATAACCCCGCTAGAATTAGCTTTCCTGACATTCCCGATATCTGGGTTAGAGATGTTCTTAATATTGGTGTTGACCCAGTTTATTTGCTAGAAACCATCAAAACCCGGTTTTTAGAAGCTGGCGGTCAACTCTTAGAAAATACCCCCTACCAAGCCGCCACCATTCACCCCAATGGAGTTACCGTAGAAACCGGAGTCAATCAAACTTTAACCAGCCGACTATTACTAGATGCAATGGGTCACTTTTCCCCCATTATCAAACAAGCCAGACAGGGAAAAACTCCTGATGCTGTTTGTTTAGTGGTCGGGACTTGCGCCACCGGATATCCTAGCAATGAAACCGGAGATATATTCGCTTCTTTTACTCCTGTGCAAAATCAATGTCAGTATTTTTGGGAGGCTTTCCCAGCCCGAGACGGACGCACTACCTATATGTTTAGTTATCTTGATGCACACCCAGCTAGACCCAGTTTAACAGACTTTTTTGAGGATTATTTAACCCTACTTCCTCAATATCAAAATGTGGAATTATCCCAGTTAAATTTTAAACGAGCCTTATTTGGTTTTTTCCCCTGTTATCGCCAGAGTCCCCTAGCAACTCCCTGGAATTCTATTATCCCCATTGGTGATAGTAGCGGTAGCCAGTCCCCTTTAAGTTTTGGTGGTTTTGGCGCAATGGTACGCCATCTGAATCGCTTAACTAACGGTATTGATGAAGCATTGAAAGCTAATATTTTGGATAGTAAATCTCTGGCTTTGTTACAACCCTATCAACCCAGTTTGTCGGTGACTTGGTTATTTCAAAAATCTATGAGTGTCCCGATGGATAAAACCATTAATAGTCATAGTATTAATCAACTTCTCGCCGCCGTATTTCAGGATATGGAACGTTTGGGGGAACCAGTGCTTAAACCTTTTTTACAAGATGTTATTCAATTTCCCGCCTTAGCTAAAACTTTATTTACTACCGGAATTCTACACCCTGCTATTGTCTTAAAAGTGATTCCCCAGGTGGGGTTAGGAAATTTAGTTGATTGGACTATTCACTATTTGAATTTAGCCAGCTATAGTCTACTGTACCCTCTCGGAAAGTCTCTGAACCCTCTCACTCAAAAATTATCTGCTCAACAACAGTATTATATTCATCGCTGGGTTGATGCTTGGTGCTATGGTTCTGGGGGAGATTATCATAATTAATCTCCCATAAATAAAACCTCCTTTCCTGGTCTAATTTAGACTGAGGAAAGAAGGTATAAAAACCCTTGACAATCAGTGCCAAATCTAACTTTTAAAGTCCACCGACGTTAGCCAGTCCCAGAATTACACCAGCACCCAGGATATGACCTAAGCAAGCACTTCCAACTACAGCACCAGCACTCATACCAGCAATGGGGGTGGGTGCGCCTACGTTTTGTTGTTTAATGGTGAATTTACCAATAGCGATCGCCAAAACATTACAAACAATCATCACAATGGCAACATTGGGACTCCAGGGTAAAGTGCTAGGAGCCGCTGCAATTAAAGTTGAGTAAATCAATGGACTTCTCCTAATCTAAGGTTTAAACTTCAGCAGAATTGACAAATTTTACTATCTTTAAGTCCAAGTTTTTATCACAAAATTTTCGCAACTGCCTCAAAATGTAGCAATCCTTAATATTTCCACATATTTGTTAAAACTTGCTCCAAAAACTTAAACTTCTGTCAGTCAACTAGGCTTTTGGGCCTGAATAACTTGTAAACTCCCCCCAGCATAGAGACGAAAAGCAGTCCGGTCCGCCATGGGTGAGGAAAGATCCACTTGAAACCCCATAGAAGCCAGTAAGCCTTTTAAGTCGGTATCAATTAACTCCCAAGCGGTTTCCGTTTCAAACAACCATAGAAACATCGCCACACCCGGCCAAAATATGGGATTAGTCGGTTTATGGAAATCCACCAGAGTAAATATACCCCCTGGCTTGAGTACCCGGTAAACCTCCCTTAAAATTTGTTGTAACTGGTCGGGGGCCATCTCATGGAGGGCGGCGCTAGTATGGACTAAATCAAAACTACAGTCCTCAAAAGGCATATTTTCGGCAAAGGCTTCCACATACTCAGCAGTGGGGACATTAGCCCTGGCCCTAGAAAGCGATCGCCTTGATGCGTCCAAACCCGTGACTTGTTGCGAGTATTGTGCGATAATCTGGGTAGCCTGTCCGCTGCCACAACACAAATCTAACACCCGCGTTTCTGGGGTGATAGACAAACCCTCTAGGGCGAGGCGGCGAAACCGACTTTCACCACCTACAGCCAAAGCAGCCACGGCGGAAATCCCATCATACAGCCACTGATAGCGATAGCTTAACGGTCTCAGAAATGTTGCCATCAATCAAAAATCCTTAACTTCTGCTATAGACTTTGATCCTATTGATATATTATTTTGTTAAAATGGGTAACAATAATTAGAGTCTGGGAACCTGTTAAGCGCCATGGGAAGAGTTGGAGTCTTACTATTGAATCTAGGCGGACCTGAACAATTAGAGGATGTCCGCCCCTTTCTGTACAATCTATTTTCCGATCCAGAAATTATCCGGCTGCCATTTACTTGGCTGCAAAAACCTCTAGCCTGGATGATTGCCACCATGCGCCACACAAAATCCCAGGAAAATTATAAAGAAATTGGGGGTGGGTCTCCACTGCGAAGGATTACCGAAGAACAGGCGGTCGCCCTGGAAGAAAAACTTGGGGAAAAAGGTAATAATGCTCAGGTATATGTGGGAATGCGCTACTGGCATCCCTTTACCGAGGAAGCATTGGCTAAAATTAAGCGCGATCGCATTGACGAATTAGTGATTCTCCCCCTATATCCGCAATTTTCCATTAGCACCAGTGGTTCTAGTTTTAGGCTGCTTGAGAGGATTTGGGAAGATGACCCGGAACTACAAAAAATTGATTATACCGTGGTTCCCTCCTGGTATCAGCGATCGGGATATTTACAAGCTATGGCGCAACTAATCGCCCAGGAACTTGATCACTGTCCTAACCCTGATCAAGTCCATATTTTCTTCAGCGCCCACGGAGTCCCCCTTAAATATGTTGAGGAAGCCGGAGACCCCTATCAGGCTGAGATTGAAAGGTGTACTGAGTTGATTATGAAAACTCTTAACCGCCCTAACCCCCACACCCTGGCCTATCAAAGCCGCGTTGGTCCGGTGGAATGGCTAAAACCTTACACCGAAGAGGCTATCCCTGAATTAGCACAGCAAGGGGTCGAGGATTTATTGGTTGTACCGATTAGTTTTGTATCCGAACATATCGAAACTCTCCAAGAAATTGATATGGAGTATCGGGAATTAGCCGAAGAGTCCGGGATTAAGAATTTTTACCGGGTTCCGGCTTTGAACACTCATCCGGTTTTTATTAATGATTTGGCTGATATGGTGGTTGAGGCTTTAGAAAGTCCTAGTGTTCATTTCTCGGAAGTGGTGCGCCCCAGCAAACGGGTCAAAATGTATCCCCAGGAACGTTGGGAATGGGGTATGACTACAGCAGCGGAAGTCTGGAATGGTCGCTTGGCTATGATTGGAATTGTCGCTGTGATTGTCGAATTGATTACTGGTCAGGGACCTTTGCACTTTATCGGTTTGCTTTAGCAAAGTTGGGAAGGCTTATCCCCCTGATTCAAAAGGCGGATAAGCGTCCCCTAGTCCGAAATTACTTGGTGGTGACCATCATGTTGGTTTTTACTCAAAAATTAGCACCGGATCTCGATCGCATACCGGACTGGACGATCGCCCTAACAGCGGAACAACGCACTAAGACTAGACAACATATTGATATCCCCGGCGCCGATCGCATGACTTTATGTTTGGATCGTGGTGTGAATATCTCCGAGGGCGATCGCCTAATTTCCGAAACCGGGGATAAAGTTGTAGCTATTGTCGCTCAACCAGAACCCGTCATCACAGTTACAGCCCAGACTAATTTAGATCTCATTCGCGCCGCCTATCATTTGGGCAATCGTCATGTTCCCCTAGAAATTACCAGCCAGTATTTGCGCCTGGAACCTGATGGAGTTTTAGCAGATTTACTGATTAAGTTAGGATGCCATGTCACCCAGGAAATCGCCCCATTTTACCCCGACAGGGGAGCCTACCATGGGCATGATCATTAATTGGATAAGAGAAGGGAGGGAAGAGACAGGCTTTGATTTTACCATTATTACAACTATCTAGTCCGGCGTTGCCTTTAGGTGCTTATAGCTATTCTGATGGATTAGAAACTCTGGTCGAAACTGGATCTATCGCCAACGCCGAAGACCTGAATCACTGGTTAATTCAAGACCTCAATTATGGCGCGATTCGTCTGGAAGCCGCCCTAATGATGAGAGCTTTTCAGAGTTTTATCAATCAAGATTTAGCCAGTATATGTTATTGGAATAGTTGGTTAAGTGCCAGTAAAGAAACATCAGAATTGCGTCTGCAAAGCTGGCAGATGGGTAACTCTCTTTTGGCACTAATGGGGGAAATCTACCAGGCAAATAATGGCGATCATGATTATTTTCAATACATAAAATCAGCCATTGATCAGCCTTGTAATTATGCGATCGCCTTTGGAATTACCGCCGCCCATAGCCAGATAGACCCCCAAACAGCCCTACTGGGATATCTGCATAGTTGGGCTACCCATATCATCGGTGCCGGAGTCAAACTCATTCCATTAGGTCAAACCATCGGACAAAAACTGCTCTGGCAACTTTCCCCAACTCTCACCGAAATTAGCCAGCAAATACTGATGTTAAACGATGATGATTTAGTTAGCTGTAGTTGGGGATTAGGATTAGCAAGCATGGCTCACGAAATCCAGTATACCCGTCTGTTTCGCAGTTGATATATAATGCTACCAGTAATTGGAAACAGATGACCATTTTCAAGCCAGGAACCCCTAGATTGACCCAACCCCATAGCGATCGCCATATTGCCAACATTCCCCACATCTCAATTGTTATCCCCGTCCTCAATGAAGCGCAAACCCTCCCCCATACCCTCAAGCAATTGCAGGGTATCAAAGGCATTGAAGTAATTGTAGTTGATGGTGGCAGTCAAGATGAAACCGTTACCATCGCCCAATCTTTCAGCGTCCAAGTCATCACCACAGCAGCCGGGAAAGCCCGACAAATGAACGCAGGAGCCGCGCGCGCCACCGGAGATACTATCCTCTTCTTGCACGGTGACACCCAGCTTCCCGACGCTTTTAACCATTGGATAGAGCAAATTCTCCGTCAACCTGAGATTATCGCGGGAGCCTTTGAACTGGAAATCGCCGCCCCCATGTTACCACTGCGTTGGGTGGAATTCGGGGTAAAAATGCGATCGCATTATTGTCAACTCCCCTACGGCGACCAAGCCTTATTTATGAAAACCCAAACCTTTAGGGATATTGGCGGTTTTCCCGATTTACCAATTATGGAAGACTTTGCACTGGTGCGGCAACTACAGAAACGGGGCAAAATTGCGATCGCCCCAGTCCCAGTCATCACCTCAGCCAGGCGCTGGGAAAAACTAGGTATCCTGCAAACCACCCTAATTAACCAAATCGTCATTATCGGTTACCTTCTCCGTATTCCCAGCCCCACCCTCTCCCAGTGGTATCGGGCCAGAAAACGTAAAAATTTATGAACTTTTAGGATTATATGTGAACTTTTTTAACGCTAACTCCAATTTTTGTCGATAGTTTGCACAGGGCTGCTTAAAATATGAGCTTAACACCTGAACTCAAGATTTTAAGCGAACAGGAGAAAAATCAGTATGCCTCAAGCAACGGATCAAGGGTTGATTCAAGCCTACAACGGCGATCCCTTTGTAGGTCATCTATCCACCCCCATTAGTGATTCCGCCTTCACCCGCACCTTTATCGGCAACCTTCCCGCCTACCGTCCCGGTCTGTCTCCTCTTCTGCGAGGCTTAGAAATCGGTATGGCTCACGGTTACTTTATCGGTGGTCCCTGGGTTAAATTTGGAACCCAACGCGGCACTGAGTTCGCCAACCTCAATGGCCTGATTTGTGGCTTGGCTATGTTACTGATTGCCACAGCCTGTTTAGCCGCTTACGGTTTGGTAACTTTCCAAGGGGATAAATCCGAAGAAGGTGATTCCCTGCAAAGCGCCGCCGGTTGGAGCCAATTCGCTGGTGGATTTTTCATCGGCGGTATGGGAAGTGCATTTTTGGCATTTTTCTTGTTAGAAAACTTTGCTGTTGTTGACGCAATCTTTAGAGGTTTTGTCAATAATTAATCAGCACGATTCTGACTGAATTTTCACACAAATATCAGTCTGTCGGTTTTTTTGTAAAAAATTAACCTGAACTTTTGAAATTAGGAGACCTATAGCATGACTGGTGATTACGCTGCTTCCTTCCTGCCTTGGATTTTGATTCCTGTTGTTTGCTGGTTGATGCCTGCAGTTTTGATGGGTTTGCTGTTCATCCATATTGAAAGCGACGCCTAATATCAACCCTATTACCTAAACCGCTTAATCCTCCGCCTTTTGGTGGGGGATTTTTGGTGACTGATAGCCGGAATACTTAACTATATAATTATCAGAACTTTGACGATTTCAGGAAGTCCATGATAGCCTGACGGCGACAACTGTTGAATTATCCAAGAATTATCATGACTCCATCAGAATTAGGACTGGAAGCCTTGATGTCATCACAGCCAGGTCTGAATATCAGTCTGGAAGGCTTAAATAATACCATCCAATTTGGCACTGTAGCTAATGATACAATTGATGGCAGTGTTGGCGGTGGCAATAATCAGATCTACGGATTAGACGGAAATGATGTCTTATTAGCAGGCAATAATGATATTCTGTATGGTGGGTTAGGTTCTGATATCCTAGACGCATCAACTGGCAGCAATAACCAATTATTTGGTGGTCAAGGAGACGATGTATTAATTGGTGGCATTCGTAGCCAACTATTTGGAGACTTGGGGGATGATCAATTATTTGCTGGAATTGATGGCGACACTCTTACAGGTGGCCCAGGTTCTGACCAGTTTTGGATTTTAAATAACGGCAATTTCCCCATTAATCCCAGTGTAATTACTGATTTTGAACCCGGAGTTGATGTCATTGGTTTAGATGATCCTACTCTCAGTTTTGAACGGCTGACACTCACTGAAGTTAACCCTGATATAGTCATTAGTTTAGATGGCGTACCCCTGACCATAGTATTAGGAAAAACAGCGGCTGAGTTAACAGCAGATAACTTTGTATTTGCTTCGTCCCCTCTCAGCGAGGACTTGATTACCTATCCCTTATTCTGGCAAGGAATTTTCGGCTATACCGCCATCGGAGAATTTAGTTATGATAGGCGTTTTGAGGGAACCATAGTTACCCGTGATCAACTCAGTGACCTACAAATAACCTTCTTTGACCCTGATGGGAACCCCATACAAAGTTTTGACTACGATTTTCCGCTTCCTCCCACCAGTGAATTGAATTTCAACTTTGACACTACCACCACTACCATTTTGCAAACTGGCAACTTTAACGAACCTGATGGATTGGATTTGGGGGTAGAATTTAACCTGGAAACAGGTATAGACTTCATCACCTTTTTACAACCGCCAGACTTTCCCGAAGCAGTTATCTTTTTAGAAGAAGTAGTGGTTCCCGGTTCTGATGCTGATTTGATTGGACTTGATGAGGGAGGTATGTTAACTGTTATTGGTCTCGAAGTTGTCCAAGGTGTTTTGGCGGCAGCATCCCAACAGTTCGTGTTACCAGATTCTGAATTGAGAATCATGGAGGCTCAACCAGTATTATGGCCTGATGGTTGTTTGGGATTACCGGAAGATGGTGCTTTTTGTACTTTAGCGATTGTCCCTGGGTGGAAGGTGAAAGTAACGGACGGCGCAAATGAATTGGTTTATCGTACCAATGAATCAGGTTCGTTGGTCAAATTGGATATGTCGGCTAGTTGAATTTAACTCGATCCTAACTTCTGCTATTTTGGTTTTATCCTGAATGGCTGTCCTGGTGGCTGCAATAGACTAACAGTTGACCACCAGGGAGAAGTTACCATGAGAGGTTCAAACCGTGATAGAATTCGCTACGATCGCACCGAAATCGAAGGAAAAAATATCCATATTCACGTGGATCTTAACTCTGACCCTCGTTATCGATACGACTACGATTATGAGTCTCAAGGGTTGGGATCGGTTGGGTTTTTGTTTTTGTTACTGACAGCGTTAGTTATTTTTGTCGGTAGTTATGGCGGTCCAGATACTTACGCCGTCCCCGATTTTGACCTATCGCCAATTTTGCCTCAGTCTACTTCTAAATAGTGGGAAAAGTTGCACTAATCTGATTACCGGCTTCCCCGGCTGTAAATTTGCTATAAATCCCCCCAGATTCAAGATATGATTACCAGAGATACCCAACGGTTAAACATGATGTCGGCACCGCAGGATTTACCCCTACAGCCTACCGAGGATGGTTCTTTTACATTTTTTTCCCCAGAATTTGGGGAGGCTTTCCATAGTCGTTTTGGCGCGAAGGGAGAGGCAAAAAGTAAATTTGTCGAACCCCTGAATTTAGCGGCTAAAGCTACAGCACCCAGTCTGAAAATCTTGGATATTTGCTATGGTTTGGGATATAATACGGCAGCGGCTTTAGCTGCTATTTGGGAAGTTAACCCTCATTGTCAAGTTGAAATCATCGGATTAGAATTAGATCAGGGAGTCCCCCAAAGGGCGATCGCCCAAGGTTTATTAAATGATTATCCGCTTCCTATTCCCGAATATCTCAAGACTCTGGGGACTCAATTACAGGTAACATCCCATAACCTCCAAGCCACACTGCTAATTGGTGA
The DNA here is from genome assembly GCF_051859755.1 of Limnospira sp. Classification (NCBI taxonomy): domain Bacteria; kingdom Bacillati; phylum Cyanobacteriota; class Cyanophyceae; order Oscillatoriales; family Sirenicapillariaceae; genus Limnospira; species Limnospira sp. The sequence goes on along the minus strand of NZ_JBIMLI010000027.1, from coordinate 17,955 downwards.
TGCTAGACAGACGTTAAAACAGGTCTATGATTCCGGTTTTCAGGCTGATGCTATTTGTCTTGACCCCTTTTCTCCCCCCACCTGTCCGGGACTGTGGACGGTGGAATTTTTGGCTATGGTGGCTCAATGTCTAAAACCTGACGGACGTTTAGCCACTTATTCCTGTGCGGCGGCGGTGCGAACTGCTTTAATGATGGCAGGATTAGCGATCGCTTCTAGTACCCCCTTTGGTCGCCGCGCCCCAGGAACGATCGCCAGTTGGGACGGGGTAGGTTTACCACCTCTAAGCGAAAAGGAACTGGAACAGCTTAACACCCGCGCGGCTATCCCCTATCGTGACCCGAATTTGGGCGATCGCCACCAGTCAATTATAGACCGCCGCCAAACGGAACAAGCCACCTCACCCCTAGAACCTAGTAGCCACTGGAAAAAACGCTGGATTTCAGCTACTATAGACAACCAGTAATTTTGAGTCCGGGGCAAATTTAAAGACCCTATAAGTATTAAAACCGATGGTAGCAGTAGCAATTCTAGCAGCAGGACGAGGAACCCGCATGAAATCTGACCTTCCCAAGGTCTTACATCAATTGGGAGGGCGATCGCTTGTCGAATGGGTTTTAGAAAGCGCCCGAGACTTACAACCCTTACGAAAGTTGGTGATTGTCGGTTATGGCGGCGATCAAGTCCAGGCTTCTCTGATGGCGAAATATGCGGACGCAGGCTTAGAATTTGTCGAACAGAAACAACAGTTAGGTACTGGTCACGCTATCCAACAGGTTTTACCCTATTTACAGGATTTTACTGGGGATTTACTGGTTCTTAACGGGGATGTGCCACTACTGAGACCCCACACCCTGCAACAGTTGATGACGATTCATAAACAACAGGGAAATGCTGCTACTATTTTAACGGCGAATTTGCCGAATCCCACCGGATACGGTCGAGTTTTTTGTGATAGTAAAAACCTGGTTAAAGAAATTGTCGAACATCGTGATTGTACGGAAGCGCAAAAGCAAAATCATCGCATAAATGCCGGAGTTTATTGTTTTAATTGGCAGGCTTTAGCTAAAATTCTGCCCCATTTAAAAGCAGACAACGACCAACAGGAATATTATTTAACTGATACGGTTCATGACCTAGACCCGGTAATGGCGGTTGATGTGGAAGATTTCCGGGAAATTATGGGTATCAATAATCGTCGCCATTTAGCCGCCGCCCATGAGGTATTTCAAGAATGGATTAAGGAAGAATGGATGGATGCGGGTGTAACTTTGATAGACCCTGATAGTATTACTATTGATGATACGGTGCAATTGGAACCAGATGTCATTATTGAACCACAAACTCACCTGCGAGGAAAAACTCTGATTAGGTCGGGAAGTCGTATCGGACCGGGAAGTTTAATTGAGAATAGCGAAATCGGGGAAAATGTGACGGTTTTATATTCGGTGATTTCTGATAGCACGATCGCCTCTAATACCCGTATCGGTCCATATACCCATTTACGAGGTCATGCTAACATAGCTGAGGGGTGCAGAATTGGCAACTTTGTGGAGTTGAAAAATGCGGAAGTCGGACCAAAAACTAATATTGCCCATTTATCCTATATTGGGGATGCGACCCTAGGGGAAAAAGTTAATATTGGCGCGGGAACTATTACGGCTAATTATGATGGATTTAAGAAACATCACACCACTATAGGCGATCGCACTAAAACCGGCTCTAACAGCGTCATAGTTGCCCCTGTAACCCTCGGAAATGATGTGACAGTAGCAGCAGGGTCTGTGATTACTAATGACGTGCCAGACGACTCCTTAGCGATCGCCAGAGAAAGGCAAATCGTCAAACATAATTGGCGATCGAACCAGCCACAGGATTAAATAGGATAGCTTACGCTATTCACAGATTAAATGGGTTATTTTTGGTTATGGGTTATGGGTTATTCTTATTGTAAATAACCCGTAATTAATAACTAATCAACCATAAACAATATGGTTTAGCGATAATTTCGCGACAACTTCTTATCAGATTTTTGCCAGGCTACTTGACCACAAAAATTACGTCAGTGAGAGCCGTAAATGTCTGTGGCTTGCCTTTATATTTGAAAGAAATTTTCAGATCAGAAAGATTTTTATCGGCAAAGTTATCCAGGTAGCTATTAATCACAGGTTGCAGCAAATCCAGGTTACGCTTCAATTTCCAACTTCCACTGAAATCATTGGTATCTACCAGCACAAGAAATAGCCTATTTTCAGAGCCAAAGCGCATCTCACCCTGATTTTCATATAACCATCTCGCTAGGTGCTTAGGATGCTCTTGTGCGTGTAGGAGAATGTTCATTGTTTGAGCTTTTAGAGTATCAATTACTTGCTTATATTCTTGAGTATTCTTGTCATTCATTTTTTCAAAAATTTCATAGTAAATGTCACTTGGTTTGCCCTTTTTATCAAACTCAATCTTTAACTCTTTGGCTTTTTGCTTGAGATAAGTCAGTTCTACAGGGAGCCCAAGGTCTTTTCTTTGAGCTTTTATATACTCTGCTGGCAGATACGTTACTTTTAAATCAAAGGGAGTATTTCTAATAAAGAAATCAAGATGTTTGATTTGACCCACTGTGGGTAAAACTTCTGGGTGGGATTTAAAAATGTGTTCAATGAGGATACTCGACCAATGATTGTACCAACTATTCAGAACATATCCTTGCACGGCGACACTGATCTCGGTGGCAAATTTGGAAACCAGTATTTCATAAGATTGCAGAACTTTTACATAACGACTGACCAAATATTTATCCAAAGAATTTTGGTAATCTCCACCCCACTCAAAGGACTTTAGTTTGTATAGCTCTGAAACCAGCTTGGTTGTATCTAGGCTGTGCAAAGCAATCTTGTTCTTTTTTTTCATGTAGGCATTTAACATGATATGTGATTTGGATTGTTCTTTGACTAGCAAAGCGTACAATTCTATAAATTTTTGATTTAAAGAAGTTTGATTTAAGGAAATCTGGTTTTCTGCCACAAATTCATCAATCAGGGGCTTTCTCATAATTGACTTGAGTTTAAGCCAAAGAAGCGCTGCCTCATCCGAGTTAAATTCCTCCCAATTTTCCCTTTCATATAAAGTCTGCCAAGAGTGAAAATCTTGCATTAAAAATTACTCTACTTCTTTTCGGGGCAATTGCGCTGACCAGTTCGGCAAGTTGGTAAAAGCACTGCACAAGGGATAATCACCATTAGCTTCTTGCTTCTGGTAAATGATAATATAGTCACTTTTCATCGCCCCTTGACGATTATCTTGGACAACCGAGGTGGCGGAGTATATCATCGGGAAGCAGCCGATAAATTTCAAGCACTCAGATGTATTTTCAATACATTTTAGGTATTCCCAGCTTTGCCGATCGCGAGCATTAAAATATAATGCCATATAACCAGAAGGCTTGAGAACCCTAGATGCTTTGACAAAAAACTCTGTCATATCAGCGTTATAAATCGTCTTTGATTTTTGTCGCTCTTTAGCATTCGACACCACAATTTCTCTCTCAAAATCAACGGTGTAACCCAATAATGAATTCCATAACTCACTTAATTCCAGATAAGGAATGCGATCGCTATGAGGCGGATCGGTGCAAATGAAAGAGACAACCTCTGATGGAATTTCTTTCAGTGCTATTCTAGCGTCTGCATTGATTAGCCATGAGTTTAGATGAAAATCTAAAGTATTAAGAGACGTTAGATTATTAGACACAATAAATAGGTTTTTTTCTTGCTCAGGGAGAGATTTAAGCAGTTTATTAGCGCGGTTTTGGAAGCAATTCCAGACGTTAATTTCAAAATGGGTATCGGGCAACCAAAACCCAATAACCCAACTACCTACCTCGATTTTTTCGCCATGGCTGTTTCTTTTGCTATTCCGCCGATTCTTAATCGCAAAGACCATATTAGACATCTGACCGGCGGCAGAAGTTAAAGTCAGCATTAGTGCGCGTTTCAAGGATGACGGATAACCGGAAATTGCTTCAATCAGCAGGTCAATATTTCGCATAGCCCGACCTGTAAAGATGTCACTAACAGACATAGTTGGCTTGACATTAATCCGAGAATTGGTAAAAAAATGGAGATGACGAAAATTCTTGGGTTGGTAGTGTTGGTAAGCAGAGTAAGACTGGAAATCTATGTCAGAAGGATCAATTTCAATTCGCCCTCGACCTGTTTCTGGTTTGCACCATACCGATACAATGCGATCGCCTTCCCACAGATAATGAGAAGCGATTTTTCCTGCCGTTGTCCGATAAGTATTGTGAATATTTTGAGCAACTTTTGTTTCAATTTCGATTAAAGCCTGATAATATTCTTGGCGATCGGGAAGATTGAGCATCAAAGAGGTATGCTCGATAGAAAATGGATTGATATCAATGCCAATAAAATGCCGATTTCGCAGCAGGCATTCACGAGATATTAAACCGGAACCGAGAAATGGATCCATGACGATATCACCTTCCTGGGTACAGTTTTCAATCAGATAACTGATGCTTTCTATGGGTTTCTTGCCCCAATATTTATGAAAACCAGCCAAACCAGTATATGTTTTGGGAGCCATCAAATCAGCTACCTTAGTTGTGGATACTGATTCAGGAAATAGGCTCATCTGTAAGAAACTTGATGGCTTTGTGAATGTCATGGTCATCCTTTTTTAGTTGGATTTTCTAAGATTCATCAGCGATTTACCAATAATCTGCAATTGGGTTATCAGTTATTAGTTATTAGTGTTTGTAGCGAAGTACCAATAACCAAGCACAAGATTAAGTCCCCTGAATATCGGGGTTGAGGTGCGTCAACTCCACACCAGCCGTGATGATTTGACGCACCGGACGACAGCCTAAACCAATCTGAGATTAGGATAGTAAGCCAAAATATCATCAGTGCTAAGGGTATCGCCACTGGCTTGGGGAGTCCAAAGAACTTCGATCGCCAATAGCTGTTCACTACCAATGGAACCTAAACGACTGATCGCCTGTCTCAAATCCTGGGAACTTTCAATTTTAGGCAATTCAAGCTGACCCAAAACTCCCACAACTAGGGTGACAATAATATATTCCCCTGGATTTTCGGTAGCATCTTGACTGACGATCGCCCCTTTGTCATCAGTAGCAGAAATGCGCTGATTATTGAAGTTTGAGAGAGTTTCTTCGGTAAACTTACTACGTTCTGCGATCGCCAACTGATTAAATTTCGCTTCCGCCGAATTTAAACGCATCCGATCCGCCTCACTCGCACCATAGACCCAATATTCTGGGTGACGTAGTAGGGCTAAAGTCGCTTCCTGAAGGACTTGGGCGCGACCTTCTGGGGTTCCGGTGTCAGCAGTGGCGGCGAGACGCGCGAGGTCCTGTTGGAGGTAGCGACCCTCAGCTAATAAACCCACCTGTACCTCAGCCACGGAAACTGTGGGATTATTATATTCGGCTTCTTGGACTCCTTCACCGACAGCGCGGAAACTTCTCACGATAAAATTGGCAATGGCCACGAAAATCAGGATAGAAAATAGTCCTCCGAAACCGCCAAAACCAAAGAAGGGAAGTAAAAATGGAAATCCAAACCCACCGCCGCCGTAATATCCACCCCCTGGGGCTTGTCTGGGACTGGGGGCTAGTGTGCGACTGGGGGCGCGAAATGAACCACCGCCAATCCGACCACCACTCCTGGCTGCTAGGGCGCTGTCAGCATGGCTAAATCCTAGGGCGATAACCAGGGCGATCGCTATTAGTGGTTTAAAAAACGGTTTAACAATTGCCAACAAATTTTTCAACATAAATGATCCTAATGTCTGCTTGGGACTGGAATTTGATCGAGGTTAGCATCAATTGTATTTCTTCCGGCGATCGCTTATCCAGTCGATATATCTACTACTTTAACGCCTCTAGCGTAACTGCTACAGCCGATCCAAGGTACGGACTTCCCCAATATAGGGGAGATATCCGCACCTTACCAGATTATTAATGGTTGATTATACCGTTGTGTCAGTTTTGAGCCAACTGGCTGCCAGTTTGGGGGCTATGGGACTAATGGTGGGAGTCAGAGTGTCTGATGGACAACAACAGACTCCTAGAATTTTACCTGTCCAACAAATTATATCCGCCCATCCACGATGTCCGGTAGATTTAAACCAGTTACTGACTGAGTTGGTGGTGGATTTACCCGCCTATGCTAACCGTGTGATTACGCGATCGCCACCTACCAACCATTTACAGGATATCCCTACATCAGTGATTTTAGCCACCAGTTTACCCCCAGAAACTATACCTGTTTCTGAGCATTTACCCACCGATTTACCTACTGGTGATGATATTGATTTGGGATTCATTCTTACCCGTGAAAGGTTGTATATTAATAATAGAATGCTCGTGATTCAACGGTATCATTGGTTATTCTTGCGTTCGACTCCTAACGGGTGGGAATTGGTGAAAATGTTATCTAAATCAGACCCTTATCCTGGTTACAGGATTTTACCCCAGCCTTGGGATAGTAGCCAAAGTGCGATCGCCCGCGCCATTCGCCTCTGGCTGCGAGACTGTCAATGGCGGACAGTCCCCAGATAAAAATGACTAAGAGGTTTTGATTATGTATCAAGTTGGTGGTAGCTTAGAGCGTAATGCTATTAGTTATGTAGAAAGACAAGCAGACCGAGAACTTTATCAACATTTGAAAGCCGGAAAGTTTTGTTATGTTCTTAACTCTCGTCAAATGGGGAAATCCTCCTTATTGGCTCAGACAAGATACCGCTTAGAATTAGACGGATTTCGATGTTCTAGTATTGACTTAACCCTAGTAGGTCAAGACCAGATTACTTCTGCACAGTGGTATAAAGGTATTATTGTTGAATTACTCAGAGGATTTAAGTTATGGGAAAAATTCCAATTTTTTAAAGCCTGGTGGCAAAATCAAGATAACCTTTCCCCAGTACAGAAATTAGGCTATTTTATTGATGATATCTTATTGCCAGAAATACCCCACAAAAATCTGGTCATTTTTATAGACGAGATTGATAGTATGTTAAGCCTGGATTTCCCCTCTGATGATTTTTGGGCGTTGATCCGTTTTTTGTATAATCAAAGGGCCATTAATCCTGAATATAATCGCCTCACTTTTGCCATTTTTGGAGTAGCTACACCCTCCGATTTGATTCAAGACCGGACTCGGACACCTTTTAATGTTGGTAAAGCCATAGATTTAACAGGTTTTACCCTCTCAGAAGCACAGATATTAGCCCAAGGATTAAATATCACAGGTGGCGACAAAATAGCAGTTATTGAACGCATTTTATTTTGGACTAATGGGCAGCCTTTTTTAACGCAAAAAGTTTGTGATTTAATTAATCAAATTAATTTGATAGTCAATAATGCACCTGTGTTCATTAAGCCGGGAGAAGAAAGCCAGTTTATCGATGAAATAATTGGGAGTAAAATCATCTATAAATGGCAAGAACAAGACCAGCCAGAGCATTTAATGACTATCTTAAACCGAATCAAGTACAGGGTAGATATCATCCCTAAAATGCTAGGAATTTATCAAAAATTGCTAGAAAAAAGCCCGGTAGAAGTTGATAATACCCGCGAAAAATCCGAGTTAATTCTGTCGGGATTAGTTATTAAAAATCAAGGAAGTTTACAGATAAGAAACCTCATTTATCAAACTATATTTGATTCCACTTGGGCTGCTCAAGAGTTAGCCAATATTCGCCCCTATTCTCAGCTTTTATATTCTTGGGTTAAATCTGACAAAAATGATGTGTCTCGATTACTAACCGGACAAGCGTTAATAGATGCTAAAAGTTGGGCTCATTCCCGGAGTTTAAGTGACTTAGATTATCAATTTTTAGCCGCTAGTCAAGAACTAGAAGAACAGCAAATCAAAACCAGTTTAGAAGCTGCTAGAGTCCAAGAAATCAATCACCGACTCGCTCAAGAAAAAAAAGTCGCAAAATTGCAGCGGCTACTGTTACTGATAGCCACGGTAGCTTTGACCATTTCCTCTGGGTTAGGTGTCTTGGTATGGCGACAAAATCAGCAAGTACGGATTAGTGAAATTAGAGCCTTAGCATCTTCTTCTCATGGTTTATTAGCCTCCCATAACCAGTTAGATGCTATGGTGGATGCTATTAAGGCTAAACGTCGTTTAGAGGGTTTAGGCAAAGTTGATAGCTATACTGAATCCCAAGTTACATTTGCTTTAAATAATGCCATTTATAATAGCAATGAATTTAATCGTTTAATTGGTCATAAAGGCTCGGTTTTGAGTGTAGATATTAGCAGTGATGGTCAGTTAATTGCTACGGCTAGTAATGATAAAACTGTGAAAATTTGGCGGCAAGATGGAACCTTAATTAATACCCTACAACATTCGGGAACAGTCCATCGTGTGGCTTTCAGCCCTGACGGTAATTTGGTGGTTTCTGCTAGTTTAGATGGTCAGGTAAAACTGTGGAATGTAGATGGTGAATTATGGCAAAATATACAAGCTCATGATGCGGCAGTTTGGGGAATCAACTTTAGTCCTAATGGTCAAATTATCGCTTCTGCTAGTGGCGATCGCACTGTTAAATTATGGCGACTAGATGGCACATTGCTACAAACTTTGACAGGACATACAACCAGTGTTTGGAATGTGGCTTTTGATAAAACCAGTCAAATAGTAGCTTCTGTCAGCATTGATGGTTTAATCAAATTATGGAGTATCGATGGCAGATTATTAAACACCATAGAAGCACATCAAGGAGCTGTTTGGGGTGTAGCATTTTGTTATGATACCAATTTACTGGTATCTGTCAGCACAGATAAAACAGCTAAAATCTGGACAATAGATGGCACCTTGGTGAGAACTATGCAGGAAAAAGATGTAATTCTTGGGGTTGATTGTAGTGCTAATGGTGAATTCATTGCCACCAGTGGTACAAATAATACAGTAACCATTTGGAAAACAGACGGCACTTTTATCAAAACCTTACAACGACATAATGCCGTGGTTAGAGGTGTGGCATTAAGCGCTAATGGTTTGATGGCTGCTTCCGCTAGTGATGATGGAACCGTCAAACTATGGCGACGTAACGCATATTTATTACAACCCCTGTATAATCACGATGATATCCTGTGGAATATAGCCACCAGTGCCGATAATCAATTGATTGCTTATGTGTCTGGTGATCAAACTTATTTAAGACAAACAAATGGTCAGCTTTTAAGCATAATTAGTCACTCAGGAAAGTTAAATCGCGCTGTGGCTTTTACTCCCAAGGCAGATATATTAGCACTTGGTGCTAATAATGAAGTTCAACTTTGGGATATTAGAAATATCAGAAAATCTCCACCCGAACTACTCACCATATTAACTGGACATGAAACAGTTATTTATGCTATTGCTATTAGTCCTGATGGTCAAATGATTGCTTCCGCTGGGGATGATAAAACCATTAAATTATGGACGATTGATGGGGAACTGATCAATAGTTTTCCGGCTCATAGTGAAAGGATTTGGCAACTAACCTTTAGTCCAGATGGTCAAACTCTTATCTCTGCTAGTGAAGATAAGACTGTCAAATTATGGACTACAGAGGGTGGGCTTGTGAACACCCTAAATCAAGATGGAGTTATTTGGGGAGTTGACATTAATCCTGAAGGAAATTTGATTGCTTCTGCTAGTCGTGATGATACTTTAAAACTGTGGAGATTAGATGGTAGTTTGGTCAGAAAAATTCGAGCGAACAGCGGTGGATTAACCAGGGTTACCTTTAGTCCAGACGGTCAAAATATCGCCACTGCTGGTGTTAACAATCAGGTGAAATTGTGGAATCTTGAAGGGGAGTTACTCCAAACTTTACCCGGACATAATGCTATGGTAGTCAGTCTAGCATTTACGGCTGATGGTAATTTTTTGGTATCTGGTGGGGATGACCGGACGCTGATTATATGGGATTTAGAGGGAATTAAAAATCTCGATCCTATGGAATATGCCTGCAATTGGGTCGGGGATTATCTGCGGACTAATGTGGAGGTACAAGATAGCGATCGCCTTTTGTGTCCCTAAAATCTCAGCCCTTCATTGTGCATATATCTGATTTTTGGGTATAATCATTATTTACACTTGTTAACTTAGTTTCTGCTGACCCACCATTATCATTAACAATGCTTTCATCTCAACAACAAAGAAGCCTAGAAACGGACTGGCGGCTATTTTTGCGATTGCGAGACTATGCCAAACGCCATAAAAAACTGTTGGCGATCGCTATTATTTTACTCATTCCTCTCTCTATTTCTAGTGCGATCCAACCTATTTTGATTGGACAAACTATTTCACTAATTCGCCAAGAACCCACCTATAAATTTTTACAGGGATTATCTCTATCAGCAGGCTTAAATCTCTTAGCTTTCCTGTTATTATTGACAATTTCCCTCAGATTCACTCTTCAGGCTATCCAAGGATATGTCGTCCAGACCGTTGGACAAAAAATGACCGCAGATATTCGTAACGATTTATTTGACCATGTTACCTCTTTAGCTGTCAGATTTTTTGACCGCACTCCTGTCGGAAAACTCATTACTCGTCTCACCAGTGATGTCGATGCTTTGGGGGATGTATTCTCTACTGGTGCTATTGGCATTATTAGCGATTTATTCTCGATTTTAGTAATTGCGATCGCCATGTTTAGCCTTCAGTGGCAGTTGGCTTTAATGTTGGTTTTATCTATGTTCCCCGTCACCGCAATAATTATCTATTTTCAACAACAATATCGCACCGCTAATTATAAAGCACGGGAGGAACTCTCCGACCTCAACGCACAACTACAAGAGAATTTGATTGGTATTGGAGTCGTGCAACTATTTCGCCGGGAACGTTACAATGCCGAGTTATTTCACATCACCAATCAGCGTTATATTAAAGCCGTTGATAAAACCATTTTTTATGATTCGGCTGTCTCGGCAACCTTAGAATGGATTGCCCTAATAGCGATCGCCGCCGTCCTCTGGTTTGGAGGCAAACAAGTATTAAATCAAACCCTCAGCTTTGGCATACTTTCCACCTTTATACTATTCGCCCAACGTCTATTTGACCCCCTCCGACAATTTGCCGATAAATTTACCGCTATTCAAGCCGGTTTAACTGCTGTGGAAAGGATTAATGACATTCTGAACCAACCCATAGAAATCCGCGACCCCGAAATCGGAAAAGCCAGTGTTTTACCAACTAATAAATATGAGGCGATCGGCGAAATCAAATTTGAAAACGTCTATTTTGCCTATAAAAATGATGAATATGTAATCCAAAACCTTAATTTCACTATTCATCCTGGCGAAAAAGTCGCCCTAGTCGGACCTACTGGTGCTGGCAAAAGTTCTATTATTCGGCTATTATGTCGTTTATACGAACCTAGTCGCGGTCGCATTTTAATCGATGGCATTGATATCCGTGATTTACCTCAAGCCGAATTACGTCGCCATGTGGGGGTAATCTTACAAGATGGGTTTCTATTCGCCGGAGATGTTAAAAGTAATATTACCCTGGGGGAAACCTATACAATCGATGCCATTCGACAGGCGGCGGAAAAGACGAATGTATCTCAGTTTATTGAGGCTTTACCCGAAGGTTATGATACCGAACTTAGGGAAAGAGGCACTAATCTTTCCAGTGGTCAAAAACAGCTTTTAGCTTTTGCTAGGGTAGCCATTAGAAACCCGCAAATATTAGTTTTAGATGAAGCGACTGCTAACCTAGATGTGATGACAGAATCCCTAATTCAGGATGCCCTTGATCGGATGTTAATCGGCAAAACTGCCATTATTATTGCCCACCGTTTATCAACGATTAAAAATGTCGATCGCATTTTAGTTTTACAACGAGGAAGACTGATAGAGTCCGGTTCCCATGACCAATTATTAAACCAGGGCGGACTCTACGCCAGTCTGTATCAGTTACAGATGTTAGGTTCGTGATCCTCGGCAATTTCCGCCTATTTGAGATTCAAAAATCTGTCTAAGGCTGCCACCAAAGCGGGAGGCCAACGACGGATATTAGCTACCCAATCAATATCTCGATAACGGGGGTCTAATCCAATGGCTGCTACCCAATTACTTTCGGCTTCCCCTATTTTACCACTATCCCACAAACAGGCGGTTAAAGCTGCCCGCATATCGGCAAAATTGGGGTATTTCCGAATCAGATTTTTGATGTTGCGGATAGCTTCTTTAGTCTCACCAGTCTGATACAAAGCCAGGGCGTAGTTAGCCCTAGCAAAAGCATAGTTAGGGTCTAATTCCGCCGCCTGGAAATAGTCGGCGATCGCCGCTTCCCAGTTTTCTTGTCCGGCTTCCGCATTACCTCGATTATTATAGGCGATCGCATCAGAGGGGCTTAACTCTAAAGTCCGATTATAATCAGCGATCGCATCAGACCAACGCCCCAAACCCTCATAAGCCACTCCCCGGTTAAGGTAAGGGTCCGCAGCCGTCGGCGCTAATTCAATAGCCCGGTTATAGTCCCCTATGGCTTCCGTGAGGCGGTTTTGGCTAACTCGGATATTACCTCGGTTACTCCACATAGCCGGGTTATCCGGGTAACGATTAATAATTTCAGTCCAGTAATTCTCAGCTTCCGCAAACCGTCCCGCTTGGCTAGTCGCAAAAGCCCTCTCTAGTAGTTCATCCAATGATAAAGTAGAGATTTCCGCTACCGTTTCCCCCACGGTGTCAGTAGCAGCCCAGGCTAAATTATATGGCGATACTACCCCTAGCCATAGCCAGCAAAATACCACGGTTAGAAAAAGTATCAATCGGCGCATCATCAAAAAAAAGCCACAACAATCTGAAATTATACCGAAGTTAGCCACATATTGACCAGCTACGTCAGACTTTTACCCATAGCGCCAACCCTCCCCCTCGACCTCTGGCGGCGATGAAGTTTTCTTGAATTAGGAAATAGGCAAAAAAAGCCTGGTCTTTAACTAGGCGTTGATAAAAACTTTCCTCGCTAGTTTTCCCCCCACGAATATAGTTATCATAAAGTTTTATCCCCACGGCTTCCACGGCTAGACGGGTAAAATCAAAAGCCAGAATATCATTTTTGTCCAAAAACTTAGCCGGACCGCTAACAGTTAATGTCATTAGTCCGACTTGGATTTTGTTTTCGATTCTACCAGCTTCAAAGGTTTGGCGATCGCCGCTTTCCACCCCCGAAACTGGGGAATAGTTTAATAATACACTAACTAAGCCCGGCAGATAACGACCCGGCCCCATAATCACCCCTGCTTTAGCGCGAGTTTTTTTGGTTCCGGTAATGAAATATAATTGCCAACACCCACACAAACTCTCGAAGGGGTGCGGTTTCCGATTTTGGCGACCCGCCTTTTCCGCCGCCAATAAAGCATTAACCACCTGGTCAGGAGAAAGGCGATCGCCCCGAGATTTTAGCGATCGCGCCGTTTGGTCTAGGATGTCCAGATATTCAGCCAAGGTTCTGATTTCATCAAGATATGATAATTATCTCTTATATCATTTATTCGCATACCAAGACAAACTGATGGCTAATCTCAGCAGCTTTATGTTATAATAGTCAATGCTCACATCCCCTTGGAGAGGTGGCAGAGTGGTCGATCGCGCTCGACTTGAAATCGAGTGAGCCGCAAGGTTCCGTGGGTTCAAATCCCACCCTCTCCGTTGTTTCAGCCCCTAAACAAATACTTTTGGCTATAATTTGGCTATAATTTGGCTATAAATTTAGGCGATTATAGCCAAAACAATTTTTCAAAAAATCACCCCCCCCGCCCCCATCCACAAAATATAATCCGTTCCTTATATATGCGTTAGCCAAACGGATTGCTATTGTACAGTGGTTAAATTTTGGGGCTAGATACAAAACACAGCCAACCTGTACCATGTCGCCTCCAAAACTGCCATAATATCAATGTACATTGATACATGAGAAGATTAACGGGAGCCTTTTTGTGTCAATTTGACATCAACTCCTAACAGCGTCAGAGCCTTGGTAATCTCCAATTTGATCGCGCCTCCATTGCCAGCCTTCATTTTTGTAGCAGCCAGGAGGATATCAATTATCTGTTGGCGACTCTGATCAGACAGAAGCTCACCGACTGCCTGGTGGTTGCCATTACTGTTTGCTGGCTTCTCAATCACATCACCCTGATCCAAACGATGAGCGATCGCCAATAGTTCATCTGCAAATACATCAGGAACTCGGATCGCGCGGGTCGGGGTGTTGATCCATTTGGGTTGTTTTAAACCACTGGTATCAGGATTGTAGTTGGCCATAATCATCCTATACATCTATCATTGTACATTGATAATGCTATCATTGTACATTGATAGCAGTCAAGTAGGCGATCGCACTTTGCGCCCTATTGTCCAATAATCTGGCCATATATTAGCCCCTTGCCTTAGATGATTACTATATCAATGTACATTGATAACCCGATAGGCGATCGCCTCAACCCTAAACCCACCAATCGCCAACAATCATCCTGTCCCCATCAACCCGTCAAGAGTAGGCCCAAAATATAAAACGGGCCATTTTTGTGTACAGCCAGTAATGGATTGAAAAAAAATCACAAATTTTTATTTTTGGGTGTCCTGCCTGTCCACTGTGGCTGTAACTGCTATAGCAAGGGAGTTACAAGGTGGACACCCAGAAAAAATTCTGCCTGTCCTCTGCCTGTCTGCCTGTCCGCTTCTGTTGGACAAAAAAATACCCGACCTGGTGCGATCGGGGGTTGGTGATTGTGTATTGATTGAACCTGCTATTAGAGAAACGCCCGCACAGACAAGGAGTGGGTGTTCAAATTTCACCTTTGTTCTTGGCTTCCTCAATTTCCAACTGCAACAGGCGGCGGATAAGGCTTGAAAGAGATCTTTGTCTCTTCTCTGCCAATTTTTTACCCTCTTCTAACATCTGTTCATCCAGGTAAACCTGTAGCTTTGGCTTGTTGCTAGGCACTGTGGCAGTCATATAGGTGTTACTCCAATTCTACTCTTGCTCAAAAAAATATGCTAGGGGTATTTACAGAGCATTCACTTTTATGTTACAGTTAATTTACCGAAAGGTCAAACACAAAATAACCCACTGGTGTCAGCCGCCAAGCAAGCCACCAGTGGGTCTGAAAACCCCTTTACAGGAGTAACTATGACTTTAGCAGAACTTAAAGCTAATGCGATCGCCCTAGGATTGTCAAAAGATGATATCCGCCAGTTTGGCGACCTGCGGTCAAAATCCACTTGGGAAGCCGCTATTGCCCAAGCCGAATCCGAAGCCGTACCAGAGGCCGAGCCTATCCCCGAATTTTTGCCAAACCAGGCTATGGTCAACCCCTTACATCAGGTTGAATCCGACCCCACCCAACAGCCAGAAAATCAATGTACATTGAAAGAATCGGAGAATCATTGCCGCTACCAACAAGATGTAATTTTGGTTACAGGGGCCTGTGATGGTATTGAGGAAGTTATTAGCTCTGGTGCTGACATTAAAGAGGCGAAACACATTGCCGATCAAGTTAAGTTAACTTTTGGGCAGCAAATCATAATCCGAGAGTTTGATGGTAGTGGTCAGATGTTCTACCGTCGCCACGATGATGAGGTTGACCCCGACATCCTGCCCGAACTCAAGGATAAAGACGATCGCTTTGATTGTTGGAGCCCATGGATGAAAGTAGGCGCTAAATTTACTACACCCCGGGGAAACCGCTTTACCATTGTTGGTTTTGACAAGTGGGGGAACTGTCACGCGATCGCCGATGGGGATGAGGAAACCCAAACCTTTCGGCTTAGTCATCTGATTCAGTACACCCCAGAAGCTGACGATGATACCCGTGACGAAATTATTGAAAAATTCCGCCAAGCCGGGGTATCCGATGCCGATATTGCTGAATTGAACGCCGCGCCCCTTTGCGTTACCGGAGCCGCAGTCGTTTTGGGTTTTCTGGAAGGCTTACTTGAGCCAATCCCTGCCACTGGTGTAGTTGTTGGTTTGGTGTTGAGTTTTTTCGCCCTGGGGTGAGGGATGCCGGATGGGTGGGGTTCAAGGCTTCCCTAACTGCCATGGCGATCGCTCTCCTGTGGCTAGGATTCTGGCTAGGGACTGGTGATCTGAGAATCCCCCCCTTTACCCTCACTGTAGATATTGCCAACCCCAACACAGAGCAACAGAAATGAACCCTAAATATGGGCAAATCAAACAGTTAGCCATGAAATTGTATTGTTTCATGCTTTCCCATCCTGAGACGATACCACTTAAATCCGAGTCGGTGCGCCGCCATATTGCAGCACTCTGTTTTGATGCCGCCGCCGATTTCTTGGCAGTCCAAGACCAGTGGATTGAGGAACAAGAATCCTCAGAAAAATCCGGCAATTAACACTTGATAAAAAATGCGATTGCCACGCGAGTGAGGGTGGCTGCCCGTTATCACCAAGCCTGTTAACCATTAGTTAGGAGCAATAAACCATGATTGGATTTCTCAGAGGCGACGATGTAAAAGGTGGAGCGATCGCACCCGTAGAGGGTCAGCATAGCAACCTTGACAAAGGGTCGGTTTTTGTCACCAGCCCGAACGGCATCACTCCCGACAACCCCGGTAGTTGGGAACATTTCCGTTTCGCTCCCGTGCTTGACCGTCCCCGTGTCCTTGATCCGGCCGAAGCCGATGCCCTCACCGACCTGGCTGATGAATCCGATAAGCACGTTGTCAGTACCCGCAAAGGATACCGAGCCTTAAAGCGACTAGATAACAATAGCCGCAAGGTCAACGAATCTTATGAGAAACTCCGTCGCCATCAGGCTGGAAATGAACACAAGATCCAATCGGCTAAACACGATTCTGCCAAATACCTGCACGGATTGCGACCTAAATATGCACGTTTAGGGCAGGGTCTGGAAAAGTCTGCACAACTGGCTGACCAGAAAATTAACGCCCTGATGTCTACTCTGTAATCCCATAAAAATGCCCCCATCATTGGGGGCAAAAATGCTAAAGGAAAGTGAGCAGAATGATTCAATTGTACAGAATTCTTGGATTGATTTTGTTATTTGGTGCTAGTGCTTCCACTGTATCACTGTTGGCTGTTAGCTACCAAAGTTTCCGCCTCCCGGCTTTCTGGCTTGCCTTAATTGCCGCCAGCATCTTGGGTGCAATGGGGGCGATCGCTTACTATCACAAAGGTAAATCTGAGGAATGGTGGCAGTGGTTAGTTTTTGCGATCGCTGTGGCTGCCGTTCTAATTATTGGGGGTGCAATCCAGTGGACGTAATTAATCCCAGCGCCAATAATCAGGCGATTCGGAGCAATTGGAGATTGTTAAACGGCATATCAGTCTTAATAGCAGTTACTGCTACACCAGTTTGGTTTTTTACGCCCTTCCTCACCCATCAAAATACCCTAAGATGGTTATCTATTGGCTATGGTATGGAGGGCGGTGCCGGATTACTCTTAACCGGTAATGAATTAGCCAAACTCAAACCAAAAATTACCGCATTAAATAAACAAGAGGAGGCAGACTTTAAGCATTCGGTCGCCAGTTCACTGTATTTAACTCAGCAGACTAACCAGGCAATTGCCGAGTTCCTAAATTTTCAGAGACATGACTCCCTTTATGCCCAACCAGAACTGCTAGAGTCCGCAGTATATGGGGAGTTAAGCGAGTTACCAGAAAAGTTAGAAAGTTCTGAGTTAGCTAGTCAGTTTGAACTTACCGAACTTTCTAAACTTGCCGAACGCTATCGCCAAGCCGTATTAGATGCCTTGGATAAAGGAGTAATAGAATCCAAGATTATCAAAGACATAATAGGGTTAGGCGGTGCTAAATATTCCAAGGGCCGTGCTGTACTTGAGTTATAGCACAAGACAGGAAAGTTAGGACGTATAATGGAGAGGACGAGATGACTAAGAAGACCAAAAATGCCAGCCCCC
>NZ_JBIMLI010000026.1:0-44894 GCF_051859755.1 Limnospira sp. | reverse complement strand
AAAGCAGTCATCACATAGGATTCGGGTTTACTTAGATGTTTAGCCAGGGATGCTGACAAATCCTTGAGTAAACTTTCAACTTGGGATTTTTCCGGTTGAGAAATCGATGTTTTGACTTTAATCAGTGGCATAATTAAAACTGATTCCCCCTCCCGGTGGGAGAGGGTTGCCAATTGCCGTTAATTTCACAGCAGGTCTGATGTCAACTGTTAAGGATCTGTTAAGTCACCTAGTCGAATGTGCCACCATTCCAGCCCCACATAGTCCGGGGTGCATCAGCAAACTCAATATATATGCGATCGCTGGGGACACCTAAAGCCTGATTAATTTTTTGGCAGAAATCCTGACTCATAGCTTTAGTAGTGGTTGGGGTGATGTTACCAATACTTTTGATTTCCATATAGCAAACCGGGTCTGTGGTACCGCCAAAGGTCATAGGAACATCAGGTTCAAAAGCAGTCATCACATAGGATTCGGGTTTACTTAGATGTTTAGCCAGGGATGCTGACAAATCCTTGAGTAAACTTTCGACTTGGGATTTTTCCGGTTGAGAAACCGATGTTTTGACTTTAATCAGTGGCATAAATCCTGTTTTAACCTCCGTAATTCCATCCTGTACTCGCTAAGGAGAGAATTTCCCCCTCTCGGTGAACTCCAGCCGCGATTACTTCCCCGACGAAAACGGAGTGGTCACCTTTTTCGACGCTACCAACTACATTACACTCGATGTAGCCTAGAGAATCTGAGAGAATGGGGCAGCCTGTTTCTCCTAGGTAAAATTCCAGGTCCTCGAATTTGCTACCGACTAAACGCTGCGGCTTAAAGAATTTTTGGGCAATGTCTTTTTGTCCCAATTCTAAAAAGGTAAGGGCGAACACACCGCTGGCTTTAATCATGGCGTGGGACCGGGAGTCATTGCGAACGCAGTTTACCACTAGGGGTGGTTTAAAGGATGACTGCATCACCCAACTGGCGGTAAAACCATTGATTTCGTCTCCTTCTTTGACTCCACAAATATATAGGGCGTGGGGCATTTTTCGGAGAATGGTTGTTTTTGCTTGTTCGTCTAGCATGGGTTTTTCAGTCTAGGTCTTGTAGTTTTTAGTTTACCGTTATTTTGGTTATGAGAAACGGAATGAGGGCGAAAAATTTAGCGGGGATGTTGAACAAGGAGCAGATATCTGGTTTTGGGGTTTCCGGGAGAGGGAAGTTCCCACACGGAGTCGGATGATTTTAGAACTGTTTGGGGCGTAAAACACATAAACAGAAATCTGACGCTAAACCTCCGGGTATTTCCATCAGGATTTCTTCAAATTCTAATAATAGCCTAACTAATGCTTCTGATTTGGGGTCGCCGGGTAACAGTTGCGTATGTTCTAACAGGGGATACAGAGGATGCAGAATAGCACCGCCAAAGGGATTGTATACCTCGATATTAAAGTAGTATTCGATGAATGGTAAAATTAGCTTAGAACGCACGGCTTCGGATGGGTCGGTGGCGAAGACTTGATGAATGGTGGGATTGATAAAGTTTTCTTGAATTCCAGAACGCAAGATTTCCCCAAAGCATTTATACAGGCGGTTAATTATTTTCACCTGATGGGGGCTATAAATGCAGTAATTATCCCCTACATATTCATTGATGATAAAGTAGCCATCGGGGTGAAGGCAGCCGTGAACTATGCCTAAAAATCTCTCGATTTCTTTGACGTGATGTAAGGATCCCGAACAGAAGGCAATATCGTATTTTTTGCCTTTATCAAGAGTAAAGGTATTGAAATCGTCCTGATAAAAGTTGATATTAACTCCCACATTAGCCGCAGTTTGGCGGGCAATATTTAGGGATGCTTCGGAGAAATCAAAGGCATCAATATGGTTGGCAAACCGTTGTTGTGCCATGACGATTTCATGGTTGCCGATACCACAACCGAGGGAGATTAATTGGTCGAAATTTCGCTGGCAAAAATAGTCTTCAATTAGCCATCGTAGCCAATATTTTTCACTCTGACCACCAGACATTCGCTTATAAATGGTATCAGCTACAATGGGGTTAGATACCCACTGACTGGCTATGGCTGCAGTGGGGTTGGTTTCCCAGTAGTTTTTATCCTGGGGTGCTTCTATGGTAAGGGTTTCTGGTAGCACTGGAGTTTCTGGGGCTGTTTCTGTTGCTACAAGTTCTAATTCTGCGGCTTCTAATTCGGGCGCTTCCTGGGATAACTGATGAGGATTCATTAAATAGGCTTCTTGGAAAATCTCACCATAGGCTGCTGTCATCTCCTCAAAGCGATTGAGGGAGTCTAGGACATATTTGGCATTTTGGGCGAATTGCTGCCTTTTAGGCTCATTTTCGAGCAGTTCGGTGAGACATTTGGCTAACTCATCGGGTTGATTGGGTGTATAAAATAGGGCATTAATTTCACGGCGCACTTGTTCAGGAATGCCAAATACAGGGGTGGTGATAATTGGTAAATCAAAACCCATGGCTTCTAAAATTACGCGGGGATAACTTTCGATGCGGGAGGTGCAAATGAAGATATCCGCCGCGCGATAATAAAGGGCTGTTTCGGGGGTTTCTGGGACTACGGAAACGCGACTGCGTAAGGACTCTGGTAGTTGATTAACTAGGTTGGCTAATTGACTACTGTAAAGGCTGGGTCGATCGCCTACAATTAAACAACGGATGCGAGAATGCCATTGGGGGGGTAGTAAGGGAAGGGCTTTCACTAAGTCCTGTTGACCTTTGCGATCGCAAACTGTTCCTAATAGTAAAATCGCGATTTCTCCGGGGTCTATATCCAGGGTTTCGCGGGCGGATTTACGATTCCATTTTTCGGCTTGGGTTAAGAGGCGATCGACATCCAAACCATTATGAATCGTGATAAAATTATGGTGGCTATTCAATGGCAAATATTGGTTACGGGTAGCATCAGCCACAAAAATCACCCGATAGGGGAAGCGGAAACATTCCAAAGCCTGGGCGGCAATTTCACCCCCAAAGCGATTAAAATAGGTCTGCCATGGTTCACTCTCATGGACATTCCACACACAGGGGACCCCCACATTTTCGGCGGCGGCTACCATAAAGAAATTCTCTAAGGTATTAGCATAAACCAGGTCATAGCTATCAAGGCTTAACTCTTCAGCTAAAGCCGAAATAGCCTGATGATAACCCTGTCTATCGTAAACACCAGTTAAGGGATGTTCTCGGACTATCACTTTAATTCCCTGCTGTTCATATACTTGTCGCAGGGGTCCATCTGTGACACTAAAGATGACAGGTTCTATATCCCCATCTCCCGCTAATTTTAGGGCGATTTCCAACTGATGTAAAGGGGCTCCTGTGTATTCCAAAGCATTACTACACATCAAAACTTTGGGCTGAATTTTTACAGTTAAGTTATGCCCAAAATAGCGTCTGGGTTGTATCTGGAACCACTCATTAGCTAGGGATAAATGGGGGCTATAAAAGGGGTCAATTTTATCAGCATAGCGACGGCGGAAGGTAGCCACTTCTTTGGGGTTATCCCCAAAACCGCGACTGGTTCCTTCTCGGTGAATTAATTCAGCATCAGGACAATAAACACAACGATATCCCGCCTCAGATAGTCGATAGCCATAGTCTGCGTCGTTATAGGCTACAGCAAAATCCGTTTGATTAAAACCCCCCATTTCTAAAAATAGTGCTTTAGGAGTTAGTAAACAAGCGGCGGTGACGGCTGAGTAATTTTTAACTACTTTAGAATAGGCTAAATAACCAAAATCATCTCGATGAGTCAGTTTAAAAGCATGACCGGCTAACCCATGATGTAACCCATGAATAATTCCGGCGTGTTGAATAGTATCATTGGGGAAAATCAACCGCGCACCCACAGCACCCACGCCCTCAAATTGACCATAACCAATCATTTGAGATAACCAGTCTGGGTTAAGTATTTCTGTGTCATTATTGAGGAATAGCAAATAATCAGCTTCTACCTGTTCGGCGGCGCGATTATTAATGTAGGCAAAACTAAACCCAGTTGCCGGATTAGGAATTTTCAGAACCCTACATTTGGTGGACTCTGACAAACTGGCTAAATATGCCAAAGTTTGGGGGTCATCACTTTGGTTGTCAATGACTACAATTTGATAGTTTTGATATGTGGTTTTTCCCAGGGAATTAATACAGGCTTGCAGTAGCTTTAATTGATTTTTGGTGGGAACTATAATAGCTACGGAAGGTCCGGTATGGGGGAAAGTATGGCTAAATATACCTAGATTTAATTTAACCGCCCATTGGGGTTGATGAACAGTAGCGGCGCTTTGACGGCGGGTGATAGCATCAGTTATGGCATTCTGACCCGCCTGGAAACTAGCAGGTTTGGCGGCACCGGAAACAGCGGTAGAACCGGGCGCAGTACGCCAATGATATAATACTAAGGGAATGTGACCAATTTGGCGAGCTTTTTCGGTGGCTCTGAGGGCAAAATCATAGTCTTGGGAACCTTCATAGCCAATGCGAAACCCTCCTAATTCTCGGAAGAGGGAATGACGCACTACTAGGGCGTGACCCATGTACATATAAGATAGTAGTAATTCGGGCGACCAGTCGGGTTTAAATTGGGGCGCAAACCGTTTACCTTGGGTATCTATTTTGTCATCATCACTATAAAGAATATCAGTTTCTGGGTGTTGGACTAGATAAAGGGCAATTTCGGCTAAAGCGTCGGGAGTGAGTTCGTCATCATTATCGAGAAATAGGATAAAGTCTCCGGTAGCGAGTGAGGCGGCGCTATTGGTGGCGGCGCTAATATTGCCATTTTCTGACCGGAAATGTAGCCTGATACGGGGTTCGGTTTCGGCTAGTTGATTGAGGGTTTTAGCAACTTCGGGGTCGCTGCTACAATCATCAGCTATACACAGTTCCCAATGGCTGTATATTTGACTACAAACACTGGCGATCGCTTGTTGTAAAAACTCTATAGGAGGGTTATAAACTGGCATCACCACCGAAATTTTGGGCAGGGCTGTCGCCGGAACCGCCGCCAAACGGTTACGCAAAATATCAGCCGCTTTTTCTGTCCAGGTGTTAGCTTTTAACCAAGCATCATAAGGGTCAATAGTCGCCGGAACTTCAAAACCTGTTGGTAACAAAACTTCCCCAGGAATTTGACTGGTTTGGTCGTACATTTCCGACATTCGCCGTATAATAGTCGGAATTTCCCAAGGCATGGGAATTAAACGACCAAGGCGCTGTTTACGTTCCGCCGCGCGTTGTCGAATAGCCGCGCTAAGTTTAATTAACTGTTTAGTCTTACCAGAAACTTTATTGATAGGGCTAATTCGCTTAACAGTGAGGGGCTGTTTTTTGTCTACGGCTACTGTTTCCCCATTTTCTAGTTGCGCCTCAAGGGAAATATTCCAAGTTCCCGGAGGTAAATTAATTAAGACTTCCCAACCACTATTGGAACTACCTACCCAGTCGGAGAAAATTTCCCCCACGTCACCCCGGGGAAGTCCATAAGCACATTCTACAGTTTCCTGTCCATAACGCAGGAATAGTTTAGTAATTTGGTATTGAGGGTGACAACACCAACCCGCAAATAGAGTTTCTCCTACGGGGACGATATTTGTATTAGGTACATCAAATGCAGCTTGTAGGGGTGAAACTCGCAGGGGATATTCTCCAAACTGATGCCATTTTCCCCTAGTGTCTTTAACTTCTAATTGCACTCTATGATTACCTGGAATTAGAGGAATTTGCACCCGAAACCCACAGTGAGAACTACCGGGGATGTAATCATATATATTCCCCACGTCCAGACGTTCTATATTATAGGTTCCCTCGAATATTTGCTCATTAATACGGGCGCGAACTTCCTCTAAATTAAGTTTCCCGGTATGTAAACACCAGCCCTGAATTTGCATATAAGTATCGAGACATCCCAGCAATTCCCAATTAGTCGGGTTATCAATAGAAGACACAAACCGAGGTTTGAGGGTGCGTCTGGCTTGCCTTTTCGCCGTAGCATATTTAGTGCGAATTTTCCACAATTTAGAGGATTTAATAGCGGCTAATTCCCCTTCCGCCAAGTTCCGCGCCATTTGGGTCTGTCCGAGTTCCTCTTCTAGTTCTCGGAGTTTAGCAAAGGCTTGTTTAAATTGGACTTGGCTAGTTTGTAGTCTAAATTGAGTCTGTCCTAATTCGGTTTCTAAACTGCTAATTTTCAAATGGGCGTTATGTAGTTTAAAGTCGGTAATTCCCAGTTCGGTTTCGGTATTAATTAATTTACTCAAGACATCTTGATATTTGATATCAAAATCCTGATATTTTTCTGGGATATTTTGCAGTTCACCCTGGGTTCTTCCGAGTTCTTTTTCTGTGGCTACCAGTTTAGTTGTGGCTTCTTGCAAACCCACTTCTAGGTTGTGCGCGTGGGCTGTCATTCCCCGCAATTCTAGGGTCGTGGCTTCCAGTTCCCCCTGGGTTTTTCCTAATTGTTCTTCGGTAGTGACTAATTTGGCGATCGCATCTTGTTGTTTAATCTCTAAACCATTCAGTTTTAGTTGAGTTCTACCTAGTTCAGTTTCCTTACTAACCAACCTATCTACAGCATCATGGAAATGGTCTTGCCACAATTTAACATCAGCTTCTAAAATACCGCATTCTTTTTCCAGTTTGCGAATAGTTGACCAATCTTTAAACGCCCAACTAGGACTAGGCTGTTGTTGCACAGCTTCTCGTTCAAAATGATTTAAACCACTGCCTAAGTTTTTCGCTGCTTCTTCTAGTTCTTGATATAGGGTCAGTGCTTCCGGAAAATAAGCTCCAATTAGTCCCGGCTTTTTACTTTTAATAATATCATTACTTAACAGCTTGTCGTCAAAATTATCTTTGCTATCATCAATTCTTAGCTCTAAATCAAACTTTTGATTAAGTGCTTTGACCACATCTTTAGAATAGTTGCCTACTTTATAAACATTTGCCAGCAAGCATCTTTGAGGATGATTTTGATAAAAATTCAGGATTTGTCGATTATAAAAAATCCACATTTTAACCGCCATTTCTGGGGAGGTAATCAAGGCTTCATCTGTAGACCTACGATAAAGAGAGTCTACCACTTCCCAGGGAGTTCTATAAACAAAAATAAACTTGGCTTCTGGTATCAGTTCCGCCCAAAAATCCAACAGCAGAGTCGTCCTAGGATCTTTCCATCCCCAGGGAGATAATGGGTCCTGATTTTGGGCGATTAGTTGTTGTGCCTGTTGTCTTTGAGTCGGTGTTACTGATATCTTATCTTCCGCGACGCAGCCCAATTCATCAATACCATGATCACGCAAAATCTCTTTATGAAATTCCACAAAATCAACATTTTCAAAATGTCCCTTGATATTTCCATAATTGGAACCCACCAAATTTTGACCAATATTGACACCATACTTCTGGAGTAAAGAAGCCGTTAAAGAAGTTCCAGAACGGTGCATTCCTGTGATAATTAAAGTTGGTGATTGACCCTCTGATGCTGTATCCATAGATTTTACTTCACTAATTCAGTATGTATAATTTTTTGACATCCATGCAGCCTATTCATTTACAGGCAAGCCGAGAACACGCTTTAGTTTAAACCATTTTGTCCGCAGTTTCCAAAACTTGCTACTCTCCATTGCCTGAATACGATTTTCCAGGGTATCAAGCTGATGACCCATTATCTGCATTTGGGATTTTAGATGTTCCCATTCGCTTTTCTGGGATTCATATTGGTCTATTTGGGATTGATATTGGGCTATTTGCTGGTTATATTGGTCTACGGTGGCTGTCAACTGTGCCTGAGTTTGGCTAAGTTGCTGGCGTGCCGCAGATAGTTTAATTTCCCAATTTCTGCGACTGGAGATGGCCACTAAGCGATCGCCTTCTATAATCGCCTGTAAGCCCTTACTAGAGACAATTTTGATGATTAATATATCCTGGGGGGAAATCTGGTCACTAGAGAGGACACAGGACCAACCTGAGAGTAAAAAATCTGGCTGTTGGTAGTGGGCAACAATATCGGGGCGTTCCTCAGAACAGGGATAGACACCAATAAGGCGAGAGTCTGACCATAATTGAACTTCTACAGTTACCCCAGGGTTCAAATCAATGGCCCATCCACTCAGGCGGACTTCTCCGTTAGGTTGAATATAGCAATAGTCAATTTTGCCTTCTGGATGATGATAGAATGTCAGGGGATGAGGGGATGCTACAGAGCGAGAGCGATCGCTTACCGCATAAAGGTCTTGATAGCGGTTTAAGCCTTTAGGAATGCGGGTAATTTCAGC
This sequence comes from Limnospira sp., assembly GCF_051859755.1. Lineage (NCBI taxonomy): Bacteria > Bacillati > Cyanobacteriota > Cyanophyceae > Oscillatoriales > Sirenicapillariaceae > Limnospira > Limnospira sp. The sequence continues at coordinate 36,596 of NZ_JBIMLI010000026.1, read as the reverse complement.
ATTACCATCACTAATGCTATCAAGTATTCGCCGCACATATTCTTCTGTCACCCAAGTAGTGCCATACTCTTGTTTATCGAGAGATTGACTTTCACTGTCTGGACTAAATAGTAACCCCGTTTCTGGCCTAGGAATATGGGGGGGCAATAATTCCATATCCAAGACACTAAATAATAGTAAACCCCGTTTTGATTTTAAATCATAAAGTTTTTGCATCCAGCGTTCAAAAGTAGTGGCTGGCATATGGCTAAAAAAGGAAGTCGCCATAATCAAATCAAAGTCGCGATCAACTTGGTAATCTTCAGGGACCGACGCAGACACAATTCCCTGTACTCCCAAGTATTCGCTTTGAAATTGAACCGCCTTTTTATAGATATCAGAAACCCAGATTCTTTCCGGTGGGATTTCTTCGATTAAAAAGCGAGTGAACCTACCATATCCACAGGCAAAATCTAAGAAGGACTCCACCGCATCAAAACCGCCAAAATGCCAATCTACAAACTGTTTTACAGTGTCCAAAATCGCGCGACCCATAGTATAGTAAGAGGTTAAAGCACGATGGGAGTTTTTATCATCGAGTTGATTAAATACATAGGAGTACATTTCATCGATCGCCATAATTTCCCGTCGAAAAGTTTGAGGCGATCGGGCTAAGGTCTGAATCAAAGCATCCACCAGGGGATTATCATTAACAAAAATATTAGTTTTCATAGCAGATGTTATTTATCCCACGGATACACCATCTAAATTTTCCCAATGAACCTTACCAGAGGTAATAGTTAGTTGTGGTTCAACCAACAGGTCAACAACACCCGTACCACAGGACTCTTCGCAGGGCTGAACCCTAAACATAGCCACATCAACGCACCTATCTAAATAAGTAAATTCTCCCTCGACGATACCGGATACACCAGCATTCAAGAAATACACATCAGGAGCCAGGAGGCACTTAAACTGAAATTCTAACATGATTTTAGTTCCGGCATCAACATATTTAATTAACTGAGACGTTGCCAAAAAAGAAGCCCCCGCCAATTCATAGCCACTAACAGTTTTAACCAACATCCCAAAGCGGACATGGGAGGCGGACTTCATAAACTCAACTTCGTAGTTATAAGTATAGGTTTGACGGGCGACCAAATGATTAACTCGCTTACCTTTTAAAGTTCTAATATGGGGGTCTTGGATAGTTGCACCCCGGCTAGGATAACGAATCAATTGGTCAGGGACCAAATTCGGGTCGTAATAGTCTCGATAATCAGGATTATGTTTAATCATTCCCTGACTCTGACCCTGACTATGATTACCATTTTGTTGAGAGATACTAACTACTTTATGGACTTGATGTTGAGGAGGCAATGAGGCTTTAATCTGCTTAATTTCGGCGCGCACTTGGGCGGCTGCATCAGCATCAGCATAGATCATTTTTTGATATTTAGAAACAATCATCTTCGGGGTATGTTCTAATAACATTTCCCCCTTATCCATAAGTACCGCCGAATCGCATAACTGGATAATAGAGGGGGCAGAATGGGATACAAAGAGAATAGTACCGCCCCGGTCTTGGATTTCGTGAATGCGGCTAAAACACTTACGTTGAAAAGCCTCATCTCCCACAGATAGGGCTTCATCAACAATCAAGATATCAGGGTCAACGCTAGTAGCCACAGCAAAACCTAGGCGAATATACATCCCACTAGAATAGGTTTTGACAGGCTGATCGATAAAATCCCCGATATCAGCGAATGCGGCAATATCATCAAACTTGGTCGCAATTTCTTCGGGTTTTAATCCCAACAACTGACCATTAAAGAACACATTTTGTCGTCCAGTAAATTCAGGATTAAATCCACTACCTAACTCTAGCAAAGCGGACACACGGCCATTAACTTTAACTTCGCCATGAGTAGGGGTTAAGGTTCCGGCAATAATTTGTAGGAGGGTGCTTTTACCTGATCCATTTCGTCCGACAATTCCCAGAGTTTGACCCCGAAAAACTTGTAGGTTGATATCTTGTAGCGCCCAAAAATTTTCAGCCAGACTGGTTTTTGGCCAAAATATTTCTTTGAGACGGTCTACGGGATGTTTATATCGCTTAAAACATTTGGAAACTTGATTGACGGAAATTGCAATATCAGTCATGGATTCTGATTGAGGATTAGGCTATCAATGGTAAGGTGGCGAACAGCGATAATTGTCAATTGTCTATATGTTGTGGTCTAAAGTACATCAGCAAAGGCAGGACGTAAGCGCCGATAGACTCCTAAGCCTATAGAGAAAATCACAATGGATACGGCTGTAGCCACGGCTAATTCTCCCCCATGTTGGATAGTTCCAACTAGGACTAGATCTCGATAACTTTCAGCGATCGCCGTAACCGGGTTCAGCCAAAACACCCAAACTCGCCACCCTTCAGGAATTTTGCTGGCTGGGTAGACAATTGGTGTGACATAAAACCACAAATTGAGAATTACCCCCAAAGTTTGGGGGATGTCTCGCAGAAAGACTGTCAGCGCCGCCGTCAAATATCCTAAGCCAGCAGTTAACAACAGTTGTGGAACCCAAATCATCGGTAGTAGCCAGAGGGTTTGGTGAAGACCTTGATAGGAGAAGCCCACAAAGATAATCAACACCGCTAAACCAAAGGTACTCTCAATAAAAGCCGACAAAATTGGCACCATTGGTAACAGCCCCAGGGGAAAGACTACTTTTTTGACCAGATTAGTTTGTCCAATCACAGAAGTAGCCGCCTGGGTCAAGCCATTGATAAATGCAAACCAAGGAATTAGACCAGCAAACAGCCAAAGTCCAAAAGTCAGTTTACTGTCTTCTGGCATTCCTGTAATGCTTAGTTTAACCTGCAAAACAATAGAGAAAACATAGGTATAGATCAGCAGTTGCGCCAACTGATTGAGTAAAGGCCAGAGGTTTCCCAGAATAGACCCTTTGTATCGCGCCTCTAGGTCCCGTTGTACAAGGGTAGCGAGTAAGTTGAGTTTTGTGCGCCATTGACTATAGACAACTGGAGATCTCCCCCCCCAAACTCTGTGTACAACACCTTTCATTGACCTAAGCAATTTTTTGTCCCTCGTCCACTACACACACCACAGCCAAATATCTTATTAGAGACAATGGTTTGAGGACAAGTGTGCCACATTCGGTGTCTTGATTGCTAGTCCCAGGGCGTTAATAGGGTAGTCGATCGCCAAAAAAAACACCCCAACAGGGGTGCATTAAGGTATTTATTGACAGCTAATCAGATGTTATCTACCAAGCTGGGTTATAGATTTCGGCACTGTTGGCATCTAACCCAACCTGATCAGCCAGACGATTAAACATTGATTTTTCCCGTTTCCAGGCTGACCGTTGCTGCTTGAGGATTAATTCCCGAGAGCGATCGGCCACCGACAGGGGAGTTTGAGAAGGTGTAGCCACTGCTTCGGGGTTATTGCAATATTTCACCCCACGATAAGTCAGGTTATGGCTAGGTTGCAGAACAGGTGCTTTTTTCAAGTTACGGAAGCGCCAGTCTTGACCACGATACTTGCCACCTACTTGACCAACGGTGGTTTCAACGGATTCGGTATTTTGGCTGTAGCTAACGCCGCGATATGTAAGTCCCATGATTTTCGCCTCTCTTGTTCAAATTGGTTAACTTTAGTGAGGCGCGTTCCTTCGGGATTACTCCCTACTTCCGTCTCCCCTCCTCTGAACATTAGGGCTAGAAAACCCTTAGAGCGAAAAGAGATGAACGATTTGTTTTTGTTTCTGTATCTATTGTTACCGTTTCCCAAATAAATGTCAAGGGTCTATGGGATTTCTTTAGAAAATTTTAACAATTTTGCTAAATACCCCAAAAGGGGTAGAGACAAGGCTGGCCTTGTCTCGGAGGGGTTTGAGAGGTGGTGGGTTCCTAATGAGCGGAACCGTTACCATGATAGTCGTCGCTGTCGTAGAAGCCGTTTTGTGTCCCGAAGAATATGCAGGCGATGCTAAATACCACGGTTAACCCGACTAAAATTAACTTGATATCCATATTTGGGGTATCCCTCCCGATAAATTGACTAACCATTGGGATTGTAAACGCTTCTGAGTGAGAGCGTCCATACATTAGGGCCAATTATGGCTGGGGCCGAAACTTCTACCCATGGTCAATACCATCAAAAGCGATCGCCTGACACGCGATCGACTCCAGACGCTAAAATGGTCAAAGGGCGTAAATCTAACCTACTCAATGCCATGATATCCAAAAACTGGGTCCTAAAAGCGCTTCTGTTTCTGTTCGGCGCATGGTTGATATTTGATATGATCACCTGGGTGATCGCCGAATACCTATGGTTTGATGAAGTTGGCTATTTATCCGTATTCAGGCGACGACTGCTAACCCAAGTAGGATTATGGGTCCTAGGGGTGGGTTTGAGTGCAGCCTTTCTGTTCTTCAATTTGGCTATTGCTGACAAATTTCGCTATCAATCCGCCATTAAATCTTACCACCGATTTGAGGATGCCCTATTTTCACCGCCTCCCCCTAGCCGACCCCCAGCCTTAAATTTGCCATGGCTATCTTTTCTGGTAATTGGGCCAACTATGTTCATGGTGGTGATGACACTCCACTATGGCTATGAGTTTATTACAGATTTCAACATCAGCCTAGAGCAGGATTTGGTTGTTCCCTTGCTACCCCGTCGGTTTGATTTTGCCGTCATTTGGGAAATGATGACTCAGCAACCTATCCAATGGTGGCAAATTGCCATTAGTGTGGTTATGACTATGGTAGTTATCATTAAACCACAGCTTTCTCTAAGTGCGATCGCTGTATTTTTTAGCCTCGGTTTTGGTTGGGTTCTCTCTAGTCACTGGATTAATGTACTGGGATTTTTCTACCCCACCGATTTTCAGATTACAGAAGGTCTCTTTAACAAAGATATTAGTTTTTATATTTTTATCATCTCCGCCATTGACTTGGTAGAATTTTGGCTATTCGGTTTATTTCTCTTGGCTTTAATTTCCTGCTCCCTGATTTATCTACTTTCCGGTGATAGCTTTAATCAAGGCAAATTTCCCGGATTTTCTCGTTTTCAGCAGCGCCACTTACATGGGTTGGCTGGTGTGTTCATGCTATGTATGGCTCTGCGATATTGGTTAAATCGATATGAGTTATTATATTCCGAGCGAGGGGTCGTATTTGGGGCTGGCTATACTGATGCCAATGTGGCTGAACCCGCCTATTACTTGATGTTTTTCATTAGTATATTATTCGCGCTGTTCTTGTTCTGGCAGGCTTTCTTTTCCGTAGAAGTAATTAAACCTTATGTCGAGTTTTGCTTAAAAAAAATGGGTTTGCGTCGTCCGCGATCGCAACCAAAACGCTATGCCAAATTATTCGCGGATAGCTATTCTTTGAGGGCGATTTTATCTGTATATATTTTGATGGGATTTTCGGCCAATGTGGCGTTGCCAGAAATGGTGCAAAGGGTCATAGTTCAGCCTAACGAATTAGAGCGAGAATTGCCATATATTGAACGCAATATTCAATTTACCCAACAGGGTTTTCATCTTGATAATATTGATATTCAAACCTTTGACCCAGACGCTCAACTAACCCTCGCTGACCTAGAAAGCAATTCTCTCACCATTGATAATATTCGGCTGTGGGACCAGCGACCCCTATTACAAACTAATCGTCAACTCCAGCAAATTCGACCTTATTATGAATTTCTTGATGCTGCTATTGACCGCTATACTTTGCTGAAACCAGAAGAGGAACAAACACCAGATAATCGTACTCAAAAACAACAGGTGATTATTGCAGGACGGGAATTAGACTATCAGTTAGTTCCCGAAAAAGCGCAAACTTGGATTAATGAACACCTTGTCTATACCCACGGTTATGGATTTACCCTATCTCCAGTTAACAAAGTAGCGGAAGGAGGACTACCTAAATATTTTATCAAAAATATCGGCCCTGCGCCTCGGTTTAACCCAGATACTACCCTAGAAGTCGATCCTCGCGTTGAAGATAGTATCCCTATCGGAAAGCCTCGCATTTATTACGGTCAACTCACTAATACCAATGTGATGACTGGTACTAGAGTTTTGGAATTTGACTTTCCCTCCGGTGATGAAAATGTCTATAATACCTATAGCGGTGATGGGGGTATTCCGATTAATTCCCTATGGCGGCGGTTACTTTTTGCTAAGTATTTAAAAAACTGGCAAATGATTTTTACCCGGAATTTTTTGCCGGAAACTAAAGTGCTATTTCGTCGTCAAATTCAACAGCGAGTTAAAGCGATCGCTCCCTTTTTACGGTATGATAAAAATCCCTATTTGGTAGCCGCAGATAGCAGTTTAGGGCAAGATGTGGTTCCCGAAAATGCACAGGAGGGTAAATATCTCTATTGGATTTTAGATGCTTACACCACCAGCAGTCGCTACCCCTATTCTGACCCGGAAGATGGCGAATTTAACTATATTCGCAACTCAGTTAAAGTCGTAATTGATGCCTATAATGGCTCCATTAAATTCTACTATCTCAGTGAACCCAGAGACCCGCTTTTAATCACTTTACGCAATATTTTCCCCGATTTATTTGAACCTATCGAAAATATGCCCAAATCTTTGTATGAGCATATTCGATACCCCCAAGATTTATTTACAGTCCAATCAGAACGCCTATTAACTTACCACATGCAGGATGCTAGGGTGTTCTATAACCGGGAAGATGTCTGGCGCATTCCCACCGAAATTTATGGCGGTCAAACTCAACGGGTCGCGCCTTATTATTTGATTATGAAACTACCCACCGAAGCCATGGCGGAGTTTATTCTATTGCAGCCATTTACTCCCGCCAGTCGCCTCAATTTAATTGCTTGGTTAGCGGCGCGATCGGACTCCCCCCAATATGGTAAACTATTATTATATCAGTTTCCTAAGCAGCGATTAGTATTTGGACCCGAACAGGTGGAGGCACTAATCAACCAAGAACCCCGAATATCTGAGCAAATCTCACTGTGGAATCGTCAAGGTTCACGGGTACTTCAGGGTAATTTATTAGTAATTCCCATTGAACAGTCTTTGTTGTATGTAGAACCAATTTATCTCGAGGCGACTGATAACAGTTTACCTACTCTAGTCAGGGTTATTGTGGCTTATGAAAACCGCATTGTCATGCGTCCTACTTTAGATGAATCTCTGCAAGCTGTCTTTGATGCTGACCCCATCGAACCCGCCATTATAGTTCCCAATTAACAATGAATAATTAACAATGAATAATTAACAATGAATACAGCTTCAGAAATCGTGCTATTACCCTCACCCTAAATCCCTCTCCCAGGGGGGAGAGGGACTTTGACAGCCTATGGCATGATTACTCAAAAGGCTGTAATGAATCATCAATTTCTAGGTGGGGAGGCGAGGTTGATAATTAGCAGTTATTAATTATTAATTATTAATTTCCGGGGCGAGGTTGATAATTAGCAGTTATTAATTATTAATTATTAATTATTAATTATTAATTATTAATTATTAATTATTAATTTCCGGGGCGAGGTTATAGAAGAACCCGCCCCTAGAATTATCAATTGTGTGGCCGGAAGGTTGCCCGATCGCCTAAATCTGGTAAATTTAAGGTAACAGTTGAGCAAACAGACGGTAATTGAACCTATGGCACTGATTACAACCGGTGGGAAACTAATTCGAGATTTGGAGTCGGAAGGAGCTTTAGCGCTCTATGTTCCGTTGGAGGGAGGATTTGAGGGACGTTACCGCCGCCGTCTCAGGATAGCTGGTTATACTACCTATAGCCTATCAGCCAGGGGATTGGGTGACTTGGCGGCGTACTTGTTGGGGGTTCATGGTGTCCGACCGCCTCACCTAGGTAAAAAAAGCAGTGGTAATGATGCGGCGGTGGGAGATATTTATTATCTTCCTCCGGTGGTCAACTATCAGTTAGAGAATCTGCCCCCTAACTCCAAGGGATTAGTATTATGGATCATAGAAGGGCATATTTTGTCAAGCCAAGAGGTCGATTTTCTCAGTCGCCTACCGAGTATTGAACCTCGGGTTAAAATTGCCATAGAGATGGGAGGCGATCGCCAATTTAGCTGGAAACCTTTAAAAAATGCGATCGCCGTTGCCTAAGCGCCAACCATTTCCCGCATCCATGTAAACATAGAAAATGTGATCACTACTGATTCCCCTCTAACATCACTGAAAACAGGTCGCTGGTTCAAACTCATTTGTGGAGCCAGTTACCAGCACCTGCCATCAGTGCGCCATTTGGCCCTAGCTTATACCCTAGCGGGGGCGGACTGCATTGATGTGGCGGCGGACCCAGCCGTGATCAAGGCTACCCTGGAAGCGATCGCATTATGTGCTGATTTAGGAAATCAGGCTCGCCGCCGAGGTTTTGGCTATCGAGGGAGACCGTGGTTAATGGTCAGCCTCAACGACGGAGAAGATCCCCATTTTCGGAAAGCTGAATTTGAAGCCACAGCCTGTCCCAGCCATTGTCCCCGTCCCTGTGAAAGCATTTGTCCGGCGGGGGCGATCGCTTTTAGCGACCTACAAGCTGGGGTTATAGATGAACTATGCTATGGCTGTGGTCGGTGTATTCCCGTTTGTCCATCAAATTTGATCCGCGCTCGGTCCTATGTATTTACCCCAGAAGCCGTCGCGCCGCTGATATTTCAAACCGGAGTTGATGCCATCGAAATCCACACCCAAAGCGATCGCGAAGCCGACTTCCGTCGCCTGTGGAATCATATTCAGCCTTGGATACACCAACTCAAAGCGATCGCCATTAGCTGTCCCAACAGCCCCGACCTAATCGATTATTTGTGGAGTCTGCACCAGCTAATCACTCCCCTACCGTCAACAACCGCCTTAATTTGGCAAACCGACGGTAGACCCATGAGTGGCGACATAGGTAGTGGCACCACCAGAGCCAGCATTCAACTGAGCCAAAAGGTGTTATCCGCCCAACTACCAGGATATGTGCAACTAGCAGGAGGCACAAATGATTATACTGTAGCCAAGCTGCGATCGCTAAAACTTCTCCCCGATGAGGGAACCGAGAAAAACTCCACTTCCCCAAAAGTCGCCGGAGTCGCCTATGGTAGCTATGCTCGCACCTTACTTTCCCCCATTTGGGAATCCCTAGAATCTCCTAATCAGGAATCTGACCCCCTAGAAATGTCAAAAATCACTCAATTAGAAACCCAAGCAGACCTACTATGGAAAGCCGTTAACCTAGCAAGTTCCCTAGTTGCCCAAATCAAAGGATTTTGAGGTTTCCTGCCTCCAAATCCCTCAACCAGTTCTCACCCTATTGATTGAACACTTCAACCTGAGAAGTATGCAGATCACAGACGACCTTAACAGATTGCTTGATATTGTTCCCCCAACAGTCCGAAAAAACCTGATCAACCACCCAGAACGCGAATGTTTGATTGAAATAGTTATGGATTTGGGTCGTCTCCCAGAGGCTCGTTTTCCCAGCAATGCCGAATACCTATCCCAACAGCCTGTTACCTGGGATGACTTGGGCCATTGCATATCCCGCATTGGTGAGTTTAGCGGTGACAACCGAGCCGGTATTGAAAAAACCCTACACCGGATTAGTGCCATTCGCAACCGCACCGGGAAAATTATCGGCTTAACCTGTCGAGTTGGTCGCGCCGTATTTGGCAAAATCGGCATGATCCGAGACTTGGTAGAAACCGGAGGCTCAATTTTGATGCTAGGTCGTCCTGGTGTCGGCAAAACTACTGCCCTGCGAGAAATTGCCCGCGTCCTAGCTGATGAACTCCATAAACGGGTCGTAATTATCGATACATCTAACGAAATTGCCGGGGATGGAGATATTCCGCACCCCGCCATTGGACGAGCCAGACGTATGCAGGTAGCCAGTCCAGAACTGCAACATCAGGTCATGATCGAGGCGGTGGAAAACCATATGCCCGAAGTGATTGTCATTGACGAAATAGGCACAGAATTGGAAGCCCTCGCCGCCCGCACAATTTCCGAGCGGGGTGTGCAATTAATCGGAACCGCCCACGGTAACCGCATTGAAAACCTGATGAAGAACCCCACTTTAGCAGATCTGATTGGCGGAATTCAAGCCGTCACTCTGGGAGATGATGAAGCACGGCGGCGGGGTTCTCAAAAAACCGTTTTGGAACGTAAGGCTCCCCCAACTTTTGATATTGCCATAGAAATGTTGGAACGGGAACGTTGGGTTGTCCATGAGTCGGTATCAACTACTGTTGATGGTTTGCTGCGGGGAATGCAGCCGACTTTACAGGTCAGACAAATGAACGATCGCGGTGAAGTCACTGTTACCCAAGAACGTTATAGCACCCCCGCCGCTCGGAATGCGGTGCCAGCAGGAGCATCTACTGGTTCATCCCGACCCTTACCCCCTTTGTCTGCACCGGGTTTGGGGGGTCTGCGGGCTTCCGGGAAAATGATGCCACTTCCCACTAGCACTACTGTTCGCGAAGGGTCTGCGCCGGAAAATAAACCCGCCACCCAGGAATTTGAACAGTTGCTGAATGCCTCCTTTGATAGTCAAGGATTGGGGGATGACAATGGTTTGGATCTGGGGGATAATGGATTTAATGAGGATGATTTGCCTCTGCATATCTATCCCTATGCGATCGCTCGCTATCAGATAGATCAGGTGATTCGCACTCTGATGTTGCCTGTGGTGGTGACTAAGGATATTGACAGTGCTGATGTCGTCTTGGCTTTGCGATCGCATATTCGCAATCAGTCCAAGCTGCGACAAATGGCAAAAAATCGCCATATACCCATTCACACCGTTAAATCTGGCAGTCCCCCTCAGATTGCTAAGGCTCTGCATCGGTTACTACACAGGTCAGATCCTAGCACTCCAGAAGTTCCTGATCTGACTCTGTTTGCTTCCGGGAATTCCTCTGATGAACTCGAAGCCTTAGAGGAAGCCAGACTAGCAGTAGAGGAAATTGTCATTCCCAAGGGTCAACCTGTGGAACTTTTACCTCGTTCCCCAAAAGTGCGAAAAATGCAGCATGAACTGGTCGAACACTATCGCCTGAAATCTAACAGTTTCGGCGAGGAACCCAACCGCCGGATCAGGATTTATCCAGCATAGCAAACACATCACAACTATAGAGGCAGCCTGTTCGGGTTGCCTCCGTTTACAATAGATAATTAAAATATAACTATTTTCCCTTTCAACTTTAGCAAGTTTAAGGAAAAATTAATTCACTCTCTACTGTTCCCTCTTGCCTTTGATAGTGTTGTTTGGGCAAATAACTTAACTTAATGGTCAATGATTCAACAGCTTATTCAACTAATTGCTACCATGACTGGGCTACATATTCGACCCCAGGATTATGGGACTTTCTCCCAAAAAATTTGGCGACGGGTTCAGCAACTACATCTTTCTAGTTTGAATGAATACTATAATTTGCTCACCGCCGCCAATACCGAGAGTCAAACCGAATGGTCGGAATTGATGCCTTTGTTGACCACCACGGAAACCTACTTTTTTCGCGATCGCGGTCAGTTTAAGTTATTGCGTGAGGTCATACTACCCGAGTTGATCGCCGCCCGAAAATCCTCTAAAACTCTGCGTTTGTGGAGTGCTGGATGTTCTACCGGGGAAGAAGCCTACTCTTTAGCTATTTTAGTGCAACAGTTGCTCCCAGACTGGTCAAATTGGTTAATTGAGATTACCGGAACTGATGTTAATGAAGTCGCCCTACAACGCGCTAGAGATGGCGTATATAGCCATTGGTCTTTTCGCATGGTTGACCCCGAGGTGCAACGTCAATATTTCTATCCCCAAGGACAGAATTGGTTAGTTAATCCCGCCGCTAAAAGTTTGGTTAGGTTCCTGAAACTTAACTTGGTGAGTGATAATTGTACCAATGCGATCGCCAGTCTTGGTAAAATCGATTTAATTTTATGTAGAAATGTTTTTGTTTATTTCGAGAAACCCTATATTGTACAGGTTCTGAGAAAATTCTATCAGGTACTTAGGCCCGGTGGGTATCTGATGACAGCCCATGCAGAAATTCAGGGATTATTACTTGATGAGTTTAAAGCCTGCATTTTTCCAGAGTCCGTGATTTATCAACGGGAAAAACCTCCCCAAAATCTCTCTGTATCCTCCCCCAATGTCTCCCTAAACCATCGCCAGCCTTTATCCCCGTTGCTAAATCGAGCCTATTATCACCCCAATGGTAGCCGTTTACCATCCCCTTCTCAACCTCCCGCCAATCACGGTCAACAGAAACAAGGTAATCTCTCGACTTTATCGATTGTACCGCCACCCATTTCCGCGATACCCACTGCATCAGAACAGGCGATCGCCATTAGTCAAAGCCTCGAAGAAGCCAAAAAGCTCATCAACCAAAAAGCCTATAATGAAGCCCTCAAAAAAGTTCAAGAATTTGTCGCTAACCATCCCCAAAATTTTGATGCTCATTATTTAATGGCGAAAATTTATGCCAATAGCGGACAGCATGATCAGGCAATTTTACATTGTCAAAAAGCCTTGGAAATTCAGTCATTGTCCATTGAACCTTATTATATTTTGTTGCACATTGCCCAGGAGCAAGGGGACTTACAAAACGCTAAAATTTTCTCCAAAAGAATCATCTATTTATCCGATGTTTCTGCTTCGTCAATTTGCGCTCATCTCGAATTAGCAACTGTCCACGAAAGGGAAGGAAATTTACCCCAAGCCAAAAAACTGTACTTAACTGCATTATCCCTGTTAAATACAGTTCCTGCTCATCTTCCTGTACCCTATTTAGGGGAAATTTTAGGAGGAGACTTAAAGGCTTATCTCCAACAAAAATTAAATCTGATTTTGTATTAATAAATAAGGCACTGAAAATTATGGAAACTAAACCTTATCTGATGTTTAAGTTGGGAGGATTGAATTATGGCGTAGATGGCTTCTTAGTTCAAGAGATTTTCTCCTTACCTGAACTCACCCCCATTGTCGAAGCAGCCCCCGAATTAGTAGGTATTCTGAATTTACGCAGTGAACTATTATCAATCATTGACTTAAATATTCATTTTGGACTTGCATATAGTCAAAATCCTTATGCAATTGATGATATTATTATTGTCCTACAGTTAGGTGATGAAAAGTTGGGAATTTTGGTGAATGAAGTGTGCGAAGTGCAGATGATTTCCTCCGAGGATATAACCAGTAAGATTCCCTATAGTATGATGGTAGAAATACCAAGTTACCATAGTTCCGGCTCTCATCATCATGCGATCGCTGGATATGCCGAAATTGAAGACCAGATTATTATGATCATAAATCCCGAATCTTTACGGGATCATATTATATCTGATAGTCCCGAAATTATCTCCGATCGCAGTAATTCTCATCGAGATAGTTTAGGGAGTGAAACTCATCGAGATGACCATGATTATCCAGTCCCCAAAAACCGTAAAATTCCCGCTTTCTGTCCTGACGCAACACCAGAAGAAAGGCAGATTTTTCGGGAACGTGCCGAGAATTTGAGGCGCAAGACCGAGAAAGATGAATTGTCCGGGTTAATGTCCTTGGCTGTCATTGGTTTAAACGGTGAATACTTTGGCGTAAATCTCTCGATTATTCGGGAATTTACCGATATTCATAATGTTACCCCTATTCCTTGCACGCCCCCTCATATCGTCGGTAATATGAACCTGCGGGGTGAAATTGTCACCTTGGTTGATATTAGGGGAATTTTGGGTCTACCAATGGATATTAACGGTAATTCTCAAAAAGCCGCGATCGTCCAAGTTGGTGAAGTAGTCGCCGGAATTATTGTTAATGATATTTTTGATGTCACCTATCTAAACCCCTCCGCTATTAAGCTAGTTCCCGCCGCTGTTCATTCTACCCAAGATGAATATTTACGAGGGACAGCAATTTATCGCGATCGCCAAAATCCCCAAGCACAAAACCGGATGATGAGTTTATTAGACCTCGAAAAAATCCTAGTCCAAGAAACCCTGGTAGTTAATGAAGAAATATAAACCAATTGTTAACTAATTATAAAAACTCTATCGTTTGGCATATTCCCGCGTAAAATAGTAGTGATAATCAGAGTTTAGCTATTTTTTCAGATTAGCCACAGTTGCCGACCCTCCGACCCTCGACCATTTATAGACAGCAATGCCAATGATAGCCTATTTTTACTAACATGATGCAAAGATTAACCACCAAACTTTACTGCGGTTTCTTCCTGATACCCGCCACAGTCATCCTAGCTATAAGTAGCTATTCGGTTTTTTCATTCTGGCGCATCGATTCGCGCATTGGCACTATCTATGATGATCGGGTTATACCCCTTCAGCAAATCAAAAATATCTCCGATGCCTATGCTATTCAGATAATTGATGCCGTCAATAAAGCCAATAGTGGCTTAATCAGCACCAATGCAGCCTTAAACACTGTTAATCGTTCCATAGAAACAATTAGCACTAACTGGGAAAGTTATAAAAACACCGAATTAACACCCGAAGAAAAAGCGATCGCTAACGACATAGAGCGATTATTTCTTCCTGCCCAGAATCGCATTAGCGAACTGCAACAAGTTCTACAAAGAGGCAATATAGAGGAATTAGCCGCCTTTGACGGACAATTATATGATGTCATAGACCCCCTCACCGCCAGACTTCAGGAGTTAATTGATTTACAACTGCAGGTAGCCTCAATCGAAAGGGAGAAAGCTCGCGCCGTATTAAATGAAACCCTGTTATTATTTGGATTATTAATCTTACTTTCCATAGTAATCGCCTCTCCCCTAGGTTACTTTTTAAGCCAATCTATTGCTAACACCTTTAAACAAACCATTAAAGCTATTTCCGAGAGTTCCACAGAAATTGCTGTCGCCACAGAACAACATGAACGCATTGCTACAGAACAAGCAGCAGCCGTTAGCGAAACCACCTCCACCATGGATGAATTAGGAGCCTCCTCCGAAGCCGCTACCCAACAAGCAGAAGCCGCCGTCACCGGAGCGAAAAAGGCTTTATCCCTGTCCGAAAGTGGTCAAACTGCAGTTAATAGCACCTTAGAAGGGATGGCAACCCTCCAAGATAAAGTAGAGGGAATAGCCCAACAAATTCTCCGCCTCAGTGAACAGACCAATCAAATTGGTAACATCTCCCAATTAGTCGCTGATTTGGCTAATCAAACTAATATGTTAGCCCTAAATGCCGCTGTTGAAGCAGTACGAGCCGGAGAACATGGTCGCGGTTTTGGGGTAGTTGCCACCGAAATCCGCAAACTGGCTGATGAGAGTCAGAAATCCGCCCAAAAAATCGGTACTTTAGTTTCCGATATTCAGACCGCGATTAATTCCACCGTGATGGTCACAGAAGAGGGAACTAAAACAGTTCGCTCCAATGTTGATGTCGCCCAAAAAACTGCCGAAGCCTTTTTAGGTGTCAAAGAAGCAGTAAATGATGTAGTTGTGAATAATCAACAAATATCTCTGAATATTAAGCAACAAACCCTCGCCATTAATCAGGTTTTGGAAGCCATGAATTCCCTAAAGCAGGGAGCCAACGAAACCGCCAATGGTATCGGACAAACCAAAAAAGGCATGGAACAGCTAAAACATATAGCTGATGAGCTGGAGTCCATTATTTAGGGATAATTTGAATATTCATAAACCGGGGATATTCAGACAGTAAATTTAGCGGATTGACGATTATTTAACATTTTTAGGAGTTACGAAAAATGCTGATGTTTAAAAAGTTAAGATACTGGATTGTGGGAGGATATACTATTCCCATATTGCTGATGATTGCTAGTGCCACGGTGGTTTCTGTTAACGTCGGTCGGGTGCAAAGCGAAGCCCAGCAACTAAATGTATCTCGTCAAATAGCTGAAGATATTGCTGAGATATCCTGGAATCTTCAGGCTATGTCCAGAACCCTGAGAGGCTATTTGATTGCCAACAATCCTACATCTATAAATAGCTGGAATCAAGCCAAAAATGATGCTAATCAAATCATAGGTTCGTTAACAGAAACTATGACTGATGAAAATCAACTTAAAACCATGGAGGAAATTCGGAAACAGTATGATGATTTAGTCGAATTTCACGAGGGTCTAATCCAAATAGTAGGGGCTGGTGACATAGAAGCAGCTCGTCAAACCTGGATAGCAAATGGCATAGGGATCAGAGTTGCTGAGGATACTGCTAAGTTAATTGATCAGATGAAGAGTCGGGAAGCGGAACTGGTAAATATGCGAGTAGCCAGCCAAAGCCAAGCTCTGAATAATCTGTTATCATCTGTGTGGGTTAGTATTGGTCTAGCGGTGATAGTTTCGATTATTTTAGGAAGTTGGATTATCACTACTATTGTTCAGAAAATTACCCAAGAAGCCAATAACATCGCCCTAGCAGCTACGGAGATTGCTACTACTATTGAAGAACAGGAAAGGGTGGCTGTTCAACAGGCTGCTTCTGTGAATGAAACTAGCACGAGTATGGATGAGTTGGGGGCTTCCTCCCGTCAGTGTTCTGAACAGGCTTCTGCTGCGTCTTCGGGAGCGCGTCAGGTGCTGGCTTTGGCGGGAAGTAATCGCCAAGAAGATACATTAGATGGTAGTCCGAGTTTGCGGGAAAAAATGTCACAGGTTCAGGCTCAAATCCTGCGTTTGAGTGAAAACCTCAGCCAGATATATAATATTACTAATTTGGTTAGTGATTTAGCTAATCAAACTAATATGCTGGCTTTGAATGCTTCGGTGGAAGCGGTCAGAGCAGGGGAACATGGTAAAGGTTTCGGGGTGGTGGCTAGTGAAATCCGCAAATTAGCTGATCAAAGTCGCAAGTCGGCGGAAAAAATTGGCTCTCTAATTGCTGATATTCAAAATTCGGCTAATTCTACTGTGATAGTAACGGAAGAGGGGACGAAGGCTGTGGAAAAAATTATCGTTTCTATCAATGATGTGGCGGTGAATATTCAACAAATTTCTCTGAATACTAAACAACAGGCGATGGCGGTAGAGCAGGTGATTGATGCGATGAATAGCCTAAATACTGCGGCGCAAGAAACAGCGAACGGTTTGGCTCAAAGTCGAGCAGGTACTGAGCAACTTAATAATACCGCCCAGGGCTTAAAAAATCTGGTTTAGCAAGAGTTTATGGCTAGGAGAAATTACCATGATTGAAGATGACGAATTGCGGGAAGTCTTTAAAATTGCCAGTGAGGAACATTTACAAAAACTTGATGATGGTTTTCTGTACCTAGAACAAAACCCTCACGATAAGGGGAAAATAGATGAACTGCTGCGGGAAGCTCACAGTTTGAAGGGAGATGCGGGAATGTTGGGGGTTAAGGATGTTTCTACCCTGGCTCACCAACTAGAACACCTGTTAGGGGCTATAAATAGGGGAGAGGATACGTTTTCCCATGAAATGAGCGATCGCATGGGTCAAGGACTTGATGCAATTCGGAAACTGGTGACAGAAGCTGTTACTGGGGAACCTTGCGGGGTTAACGCCTTTTATGTGTTAGCGAATTTAATGGGGGCGAAGCCAGAAGGGGAAACTACGCCACCCACAGAGACTCAGACGGCTGCTGTAGCTGATTCTGATGAGTCTGGGGATGAGAACCTGACAGCGCCAACAACCACGGAAGACGAGGAGGAAGAGGCGGAAACTATCCCAGAGACCGAAGAAACACCAGCCCCGCTAGATGGTTTCAGGAAGGATGAGCAAACCCCAGAGAACCCGGAACAAGGGGCTAGTCCAATTATTGAAGTAGAAAATCCAGCCCCTGCTAGTCGAGCAGTTGTCCCTAGTTCGACCTATAAAATTGAGACAATTCGGGTAGCGACACGAAACCTGGATGCTCTGATGACTCAAACGGGAGAGTTGACGGTAACTAAAATTCGCATTGCCCATAGGTTAGCAGAAATTGAGGAAATTACCAACCTATTGGAAGAATGGAGTCGGGATGCTTTTATCAATAGATTTGCTCTCCATGACCTGGAAGCTAAGGAGGGTTTATCTAATGGTAAGGGTACGATGGGACAATTACAAAGTTACCACCAAAGAACAGGCGATCGCTTAGAGGTTCTTAGCACATTAGTCAATCAGCTAAGAACTTCCATCTATGAAGATATGGCTCGTCTGGATTTAATTTCTGACGAACTAGAAGAGGGAGTGCGTACCCTGCGACTGTTACCCCTATCGACGATATTTAACCTATTTCCGCGCATGGTGCGGGATTTAGCTAGGGAACAGAATAAACAGATAGAATTGGTAATTGAGGGCGGCGAAACTAGGGCGGATAAACGCATCCTAGAGGAGATGAAAGACCCCCTAATGCACATTTTGCGTAATGCTGTTGATCATGGCATAGAAACTCCCACGGAACGTCAAAAAAGGGCAAAACCACCCAAGGCGACTATCCGCCTACGGGGATATCAAACGGCTACCAGTGTGGTGATTGAGGTGAGCGATGATGGCCGAGGTTTAGATATTGAGCAAATTAAACAAACCGCCATTAAACGGGGAATTTGTCAGCCAGAAGAATTGGTGGGAATGACTATCCCACAAATTCAAGCGTTGATTTTTACTCCCGGTTTTTCTACCCGTAAATCGGTGACAGAGGTTTCGGGGCGGGGTGTGGGTATGGATGTGGTTAGGACTAATGTTGAACACCTCAAAGGGACGATTAACGTTGATTCGACCTCTGGAAGGGGATCTACTTTCCGCATTCAATTGGGAACTACCCTGGCTACAGCCCATGTGTTGATTGTGGCGGTTGATAGCATTTCCTATGCGATTCCTGTAGAGTATGTGCAAACTACCCTATTGGTGGATGATGCGGATATTTTTGCCATTGAGGGTCGAGATACGATTCTTTTTGATGACCAACCTGTGTCGGTGATGTGTTTAGTGGACTTGCTAGAATTGCAATCTAACCGTAATGCTATCAGGGGTTGGAATCACCAACGGAAGTCTCAGCGAGATGAGTCGGAACGAGAAACAACAGGGGATATGCTATCGGTAAGGCTGAGGGAAAATGTCAGACCCTGGGAAGCTAATCTGAGCCATGACCGAAATCAATCTCAACCATCGAAGGCTAGATCTTGTATAATTCTAAGGATGGGGGAAAATCGACTAGGCCTATTCGTTGACACGCTTATTGATGAACAAGATGTTGTCCTCAAGCCCCAAAGCCAACTACTGCGACGAGTAAGGAACGTTGCTGGGGCGACTATTTTGGGCACGGGGGAAGTGTGTATGGTGCTTAATCCCCAAGATATGATTCGCTCGGTGCGGAAAAATTGGAAATCCTCGGCTTCTATTAGTCTTTCTGATTCAGATGAGTTGGATTTAGAAAGCGATCGCCCATCTGTTATTCTATTAGTGGAGGACTCCATTGCTACTCGCACTCAAGAAAAGCGTATTTTGGAAGCAGCAGGTTATGAGGTGGTTACAGCAGTCGATGGACTAGACGGATTAAATAAACTCAAAACTCGCTCCTTTGATGCGGTAATCTCCGACATCCAAATGCCTAATTTAGATGGTTTGGGATTCACTGCCAAAATCCGCGAACATCAAGAATATAGCGAGTTACCAATTATCTTGGTGACATCTCTTGCTTCTGATGACGATAAACGCCGGGGTGCTGAAGCGGGAGCTAATGCCTACATCACTAAAGGCTCATTTAACCAGGATATCCTCCTGCAAACTCTCAGCCGATTAGTTTGACTGCATCCAACGGGGGATGAGCTCATTGGTCTGGCTGGCGGTCATATACTGTAACCGCTAGACCCACCCGGTATTTTAACACACGCAAAATCAACATGGCGATTCGAGTTTTGCTGGTGGAAGATTCCCCAGTTGCTCTGATTATTCTCAAACGCATTTTGGCTGAATGCAACGATATTCTGGTTGTGGGTACTGCTCGCAGCGGTTTGGAGGCTTTGTCTTTAATTCCTCAATTGCAGCCAGATGTGATTTGCACAGATTTACATATGCCTCACATGGATGGCCTGGAATTTACTGGAGAGGTGATGGCTAATTTCCCTAAGCCGATTCTGGTAATTAGTGCATCTGTCCAGGCTGAGGATACTTACAATGTTTTTCAACTTCTCAATGCGGGGGCGGTTGATGTTTTTCCTAAGCCGAAAACTGGGCTGGCTTCTGACTATCAGCAAGCGGGTAGGGAACTGATCCATAAAATTAGAGTTCTGGCTGGGGTTAAGGTGTTTACTAAGCATCGACGGGGGGCTACTGTTAAGGCGACTTCCCCGGCGGCGAGTCCATCCTATTCGGGGAGCAGAGTTAATAGTCCGGTGGCGGTTCCTACTCCTCAGAAAACTTCTTTTTCCCCTCAGAAAAAGACTTCACCCCATCGCTCTCAATCTGTTCGGGTGGTGGTGATTGGTGCCTCTACGGGAGGACCCCAGGCTCTCCATACCCTTCTGACTCAGTTTTCCCCTCAGCTCCCGGTTCCGATTATCTGTGTTCAACATATTAGTGAGGGGTTTTTGCAGGGATTGGTCAATTGGTTGAATTGTCAGTGTTCTATATCGGTTAAAATTGCTCAGGCAGGAGATTTGCCTCAACGGGGAAATGTCTATTTCGCCCCGGAGGGGAAACACCTGGAAATCGATCGCAATGGTCGGTTTTTGTATTCTTCTAGTCCGGCTTTGGGGGGACATCGACCTTCGGTGACCGCAACTATGAAGTCTGTGGCTAATTTCTACGGTAGTCACACTCTGGGAGTATTATTAACGGGTATGGGCCGCGATGGGGCTGAGGGAATGATGGAAATTACACAATGGGGCGGTATCACTATCGCTCAAAATGAGGAAAGCTGTGTGGTTTTTGGAATGCCCCGAGAAGCGATCGCTCTGGGGGCGGCGAGCCACATTCTCCCGGTAGAGGCGATCGCTCCCTTGATTTTAAATATGATTAATTTGGGCATCAAGTCTTAACGTTCAATACCGAATCAATTACCTCGCACAATTTCTGGGCATCAAAAGGCTTGGTTAGGTATTCTGTGGCCCCGGCTAGTCGCCCCTGCACTTTATCAAAGGCCCCGTCTCGGGCTGTTAGCATAATAATTGGCAATGCCTGAAATTGCGGGATACTCCGAATTGTCCGACATAGTTCTAATCCATCTATTCCTGGCATCGATACATCTAGCAGTAGCACGGAAACTTTGTTATGATATATAACTGATAAGGCATCGACGGCATTATCAGCCAGCAAAACGTTATAAGTATTAGATAGGGCTTGTTTGACTAGGCCCTGCATAACTGTACTGTCATCTACTGCTAGGACGGTTGCTTGTTGACTACTTTGATTAACAGACATTGATTATCTTTCCCTCCGTGACGCGGCTGGCCCCGACTCACGATTGAGCTATACTATTAGTTTATATCGTTGTGCTGTGTTTAAACTACCCCCCCCAGGCGATCGCTTACCTGGCAACTGTTAACTGTAATATTAAAAAAAAGTTAAATCTGAAAACTGCCCCCCCAAAAAAGGTTGACTATTGCTCACGATTTTGGTAACATCAAACTATAATATATTAAAAAATTAGATGTGTGCCTGATTTGGAATTTCGCCAATATCCCATTATGATAAAAGCATAAGTAAAGTCAAGCACAAAGTCAAGCATTATTTACAACTATTTACAATTGCCCAAATCCTGCCATAACTGGGGATTATTAAAATCCTCAATGACATAAGTTGCGCCGCAATTTTTTAAGATCTGGGGGTCATGGGTAGAGGCGACACCAATAGTAGTTATTCCAGCAGCAACGGCTGATCTAATCCCGGAGGTAGAATCCTCAAAAACGATAGCATCTTGAGGGGATATATTCAACTGTTGTAAACAGACCTGGTAAGGTTTCGGGTCAGGCTTACCCACCCCGACATCTTCAGAGACAATAACGGTCTGGAAATAATCAACCAAGTTTAAAACCTTCAGCATAAAGGCGGCATTTTCCCTAGGCGCATTAGTAACAATAGCAGTTTGCAGTTGCTGTTTTTGTATCCAAGCCAACAACTTGGTTAAACCGGGTAAAGGTTTTAAATTCCCGGCAATTTCACGAAATATAGCTTCTTTTTGGTCAGCCAAAATCTGCCCTTCTGCGGGGGAAAGTTGCGGGAGAATATCCCGGACAATATCAGGGTTTAAACGTCCGCTAATGTTAGCTTGATAAAAATCCGGGTTAATTTCCAGATCATAATTTTTGAGGACATCAACCCAAGTCTGATAATGAATAGGGTCGGTATTAGCCAGAGTCCCATCTAAGTCAAAAATAATCGCTTTCAGCATGATGTAAATGCACTATCTGGGTAATTAATTATTAGACCTGCGCCAGTGAAAGATATTTTCTAGGGTATTATACCAAAATTTTTGGTTTCGATGTCGTTGATGAACCCAAGCGGCGGCGGTTGGGGAAATTATCCCGGTAAGAGTTGGCCAGGGAGGGGTAAAATTAGCGATCGCATTGATGGTAATACGTTTTTGAATAGCGATCGCCAAAAAATTAATGATCTCATCAGCGCCAACCCCGAAAATAGTAGCCCCCAAAAGCCGACCATCAGAATGTCCGACCAACTCACACAAACCCATAATTTCCCCCAAAATTTGAGTTTTAGGAACCTGTTTAAACATCTGGCGGCTAACTTGTACCCGGTCTCCATAGCGCCGTCGTGCCTGAGTTTCAGTCAAACCAACCCTAGCTAAAGGTGGGTCAGTAAAAATCACCCAAGGAACATGATCATAACTGACCGAAAATATGGGCAAATATAGGGCATTTTTGATGGCGATTTGGGCTTCATATTCAGCTAGATGAGGCATAGCATAACCTCCCGCCAATTCTCCACAAGCATAAACTCGATGATTAGTGGTTTGCATTCGGGAGTTTAGCTGCAAATAACCCCCAATAAATTGAACTCCGATATCATCCAAATTTAAGCCACACAAATTAGGCTGACGACCGATACCTAGGATAATTTCATCAACTTCGATCGCCTTATTTCCGGCTTGTATCCATTTGGTATCATCAATTTGTTTAGCCTGAATCACAGGGGTTTTAGTCAGCACCCGCACCCCTTCAGCTTCTAACAAAGATTGCAGCAAAAAAGCGGTGTGGGGTTCTGCTCTCGGTAGTATGTGGTTACTGCGAACTATGATGGTAACATCACTTCCCAAACGCCTAAATATTTGGGCTAATTCCACAGCGCTAGGGTCGCCGCCAATGAGGGCAACATGATTAGGAATTTTGGTAATTTTATGAAGAGTATCGGCGGTGAAATATCCGGTAAGAGTCAATCCTTCTATGTCGGGAATTTGGGGTTGGGAACCCATAGCCAGTAAAAAAGTACGCGATCGCAAAATTCGATTATTGACCTTCAAAGCCAGCCGAGGTTCTCTAATAAATTCCCCTACCCCAAAAATCATATCTACCCCCAAAGAAGCGATCGCCGCCGGAGAATAAATACTTTCTAGGTTAGTGGTGATATATTCACTCCATTGACAACTAGAGTCCCACTGTATCAAAATATTTTCTGGTAGGGTGCGATCGGCGGTTTCCCAACCGATGCCGAATTGTGACACCTGGCGCATTTGTTTAGCTACCTTAGCTATCTGTAAAAGGGGGTGGTGTCTGTTAGCCCCAAGAATTTGACCAGGAACAGGGGGTGGGTCAGGTTCCAATAGTGCTACCCGACCCTGCATTTTAGAGGCGTTTATAGCGGCTTTACGTCCGGCTAAAGTGCCACCAATGATAACTACATCATAATCGAGCATTTTGGGTAAGACGGAATTATTATCATATCTTCAGATTTTACCCAATTTTACCCCAAAAAATATAGATTAATTATGGCGATCGCCTTCTAGCTGTCGCAAACGTTGTTCTAATTCACGCACCCTGTCCTCGGCGGCTTCAGCCCTTTGGCGTTCAGTTTGCACCTGTTTAGCCAATTCGGTGGGTGTAAGGAATCGTTCACCGTCTGGGCGATAAATCGTAAAGTTTCCGTCTTTCAATTCAAACCGGATACCTAAGCGGGGACTCGTCCAATTTTCCGGTTCGTCGATCACTTCGAGAGTCCCATCACTACTACGCAGCCAACCGCTGAAATCTAGGCGATCGGGGTCTAAAATATAGTATTCTTCAACCCCATATTGTTCATAAAACTTAAATTTTCTCGCCATTTCTTTCAAGCGATTTCCCGGTGAAAGAATTTCCAAAACCACTTGTGGTGGTATGTTACCTTCTTCCCATTGTTGATAGGAACCGCGATCGCCTTTAGGTCGCCCAAATACTACCATCGTATCAGGGGCTTGACGTATTTTATTATCACCCTGCTGAGGATACCAGAGTAAGTCTCCAGCCACAAACACATTAGGATCATCATCAAACAAGATTTCTAGGTTTTCTTTAATAACAACAATCCAGCGAAATTGTTTAGTATTATCTGACATAGGATTGCCATCGGATTCGGGATAAATGACCGTGATTTTGTCTTGAGTGCTTGTCATAGACTTGTCATCATGGCTATGATGATATTTCTTTGATTCATTATATCATAGCTGTGGCTGTTGGCTATAGGGTGAGATAGACAGCACCATGGGCTATAGGGCTAGACATGGTGCTGAGATCATTAGGGATTTTGCTTAGGACGTGCGCCAAACTTTTGAATTAATAAATCCCGGATAATTGGCTTGAGGTCATCGCAAGCTACACCCTTTTCTAAACGACTTCCCAACTCAGCCTCATGACCTACTTTTCCGCCGGTATAGATATCAACACCTTCCACTGTTTTACCATCTTTACGGGCTTTAGTACCGATGAAACCGATATCAGCCACTTGCGGCTGTCCGCAAGAGTTAGGGCAACCAGTCCAGTGAATACGAACGCGATCGCTTATTTCCAACTCCTCATCAAGTTCTCGGGCTAATTTTAAAGCCCGTTGTTTAGTTTCAATCAAAGCAAAATTGCAATAATTATTTCCCGTACAAGAGACAAGCGATCGAGTCAAAGGGGCAGGATTAATCGAGAAAATCTCTAACAAAGGTTCTGCCAAAAACGCCTCTAATTTATCCTCCGAAATATAAGGAATAATCAAATTTTGCTCAACCGTCAGGCGAATTTCTCCCTCGCCATAAACCTCCGCCAAACGGGCTACTTCAAACATTTGGTCTGCGGATAAACGCCCCACCGGAACGTGCAACCCAACAAACTTATATCCCTGTTGTTTCTGGGGGTGAACACCCAAATAATCTTTCTTATCCTGGGTTATTTCATCCTTTAAGGCGGCTGGTGCGAGAGTTTGACCAAATTCTTCCTCCACCTTAGCCCGGAAGCCTTCTACGCCCCATTTATCCACCAACCACATCAAACGTGCCCGTTGGCGATTTTCCCGCAATCCTTCAGAGAGACCATTTTGGGTGTAAACTGTTAGGATAGCGATGGAAAGTTTAATCACATCATCGTTAGCAGGAACCCAAACATTAATCGGCACAGCTTCCACCTGACGTTGTGCGGATAAATACCCACCTACGAGGACATTAAATCCTAATATGCGATCGCGATAAGCAGGCACAAAAGCCAAATCATTAATTTCAGCATGAATGGAATTATCTCGTCCCCCTTCAATAGCAATATTGAATTTACGGGGAAGGTTAGAAAAAGCATAATTACCCTCACCTTGATTGGTGATTACACTCTCCAATTTTTGCAACAATTCTCGGGTGTCGAACAATTCATCCGGGTCAATACCAGCAATGGGAGAACCCGTCAGGTTGCGAACATTATCCATACCCGATTGAATGCTGGTCATTCCTATAGCTTTCATTTGGGCAAAAATATCCGGGAGGTCTTCCAAACGAATACCGCGTAATTGGATATTTTGGCGGGTAGTAATATCGGCGCTACCATCATCTCCATAGCGTTGGACAATTTCGGCTAATACCCTCATTTGTGCGCTGTTGAGAGTACCATTAGCAATCCGTAATCTCAACATAAATTTACCGGGAGTAACAGGTCGGAAGAACACCCCCAGCCATTTAAGACGCATTTCTAAATCGGTTTTATCCATGGCTTCCCAACCGATTTTGGCAAAATATTCTAACTCGTCTTTAACGGCTAATCCATCTTTATCAGCTTTAGCTTTTTCGATTTTATTGAGTTTGACTTTGGGTTCAGAGGCGACAACCATGAGTTTATCTATAACTGAGGTTAACAATGATTTGTAGATTAAATTCAGAATCAGTGATAATTTGTAGTTTAAGATACATAAAATCCAAGAGTTTGCAGTTATTGCATATATAATATGTAAAAAACGCATATTAATCAGATTTTAGTATTTTTGAATACCAAATTACGGGGAAATTCACCATAATTTGGGTTCATCAACCTGATGACCGAAAGTTTAAACTTATCTAATGTCTGGGTATTATTTAGTAATTAATTAACGAGGTGCAATTATGGAAAAAAATCAAGCTATTGGCAAGGTGTATTTAGTGGGTGCAGGGCCTGGTGATCCGGGTTTGCTGACATTAAAAGGCAAGGTTTTGATTGAATCAGCGGATGTGGTTATTTATGATGCTTTGGTGAGTGAAGAAATTTTAGCAATGATTAACCCCAAGGCTGAAAAAATCCATGCCGGAAAGCGTCGGGGTCGCCATTCTTTACCTCAAGAGGAAACGACACAATTAATGATTGAGCAAGCCCAAACTCATGGGGTAGTTGTACGTTTAAAAGGCGGCGATCCATTTGTTTTTGGTCGTGGTGGGGAGGAAATGGAGGCTTTAATCGCGGCGGGAGTTCCGGTAGAGGTGGTTCCGGGTGTGACTTCTGGTATTGCCGCGCCAGCTTATGCGGGGATTCCTTTAACTCACCGTGATTATAGTTCTTCTGTGACTTTTGTAACAGGTCATGAAGCGGCGGGAAAGTATCGCCCAGAGGTTAATTGGGGGGCTATTGCTAAGGGTTCTGAAACTATTGTTATTTATATGGGGGTTCAGAATTTGGGTAATATTATTGAGGCTTTGGTGGCTGGTGGTTTAAGCCTCCAAACTCCCATAGCTTTAATTCGTTGGGGAACTTGTCCGCACCAGGAGGAATTACAAGGTACTTTAGCCACTATTATTGAACAGGTTGAAAATACGGGTTTTGAAGCGCCAGCTATTGCTGTTATTGGTGAGGTGGTTGGCTTAAATAATGTTCTGTCTGGATGTCGTCCTGTACCTCTGAAAATCATCACTAAATAATGGAATTTGATGATATGAATGAATTGGTTAATTTGGCTAAGGTTGCTAGTGATAATCAAGATTGGTCTCAGGTTGTTTATTGCCTACAACAGTTTGGTGTGAGTGGGGAAAATGATGGCTGGGAAGAGGCGATCGCTTTAGCTTTAACCACTTTACAATATGGAGATTTTCACACCCGTTGGGATGTAGCTAAACTATTGCCGAAATTGGGTAAATCAGCCTGTGTCCCGTTGATAGAAATTTTCGAGGATGAAGCAGCAGATCTAGAATATAGATGGTTTGCAGGGCGAATTTTAGGCGATTTTCATACCCCAGAAGCGATCGCCTGTTTGGTGAATTTCCTCAGTAGCGATGCTGATGATGAATTGATAGCGATCGCTGCTAGTGCTTTAGCGAATTTAGGACCGGAGACGGTAGCAAGTTTAACTACTCTTTTAGAAGACCCCAAAACCCGTCTTATGGGTGTGCGCGCCTTATCTCAAATTCGGATTTCCGAGGTGATTTCTCCCCTGTTAACTGTTGTTGAAGACCCCGACCCCCAGGTGAGGGCGATCGCCATTGAAACCTTGGGAAGTTTTCGGGATGATCGGGTAATTCCGGCTTTAATTAATGCCCTAGAAGACCATGCAGCCATAGTGCGATCGGAAGCGGTGATTAGTTTAGGATTTCGGTCAGATATAGCCACACAATGGCACTTGGTAGAGTCTATAGACCCATTACTGTATGATATTAACCTCACTGTTTGTCAGCAAGCCGCAATGGCTCTGGGGCGCTTAAAAACGGATGCAGCTATTGAAAGTCTATCAACAATTTTACAATCTTCGCTGACCCCAATTCCTTTACAAATTGCCTGTATTAAAGCGTTAATTTGGATGGAAAGTTCAGCAGGTTTAGACTGCATTGCTCAATGTATATCAGGTTTTCACGAAACAGTTATCCTGGAAACTATCCAGTTGTTAGGTCGCTTAAAAACTGCTAATCTCAAAAATCAGGCGGGTCAAATGTTGCTAGATTTATTCAGAACCGAACATCCTAGCCTCAGCGAAACACGGATTAAACAGGCTTTAGCTTACGCTTTAGGTCAGTTAAGAGATGCGAAAACTATGGAGGTTCTGCAAGTCCTCCAAACGGATGTTAATGATAGTGTCAAATTTCATGCGATCGCTGCTATCCGACAATTAGAGACTATTTCGACACAGCCTGAATTATCAACTCTTCCGGTGTGCGAGACTGGGAATTATTAGGGCAAGTTTGCGCGCCCCAATCGCACTTTCTCAGATGGTCTAGTTGCCAACTCAGGGGTATTTCCAACAAATCGCGAGACCCGGTAAATCCCTGTCCTATAAATAACAATAAGGCTATACAATTAAGTATGGTATGAGCCATGCGCCATTTGTAGGATTTGTAAATATCGGGAACAATTGCCAAGGCAAAAATCATCAATAAAGCGGAAGTAATGCCATAATAGTAATGGGAGAAGTGCCATTCATAACCTCGGCGAAATACCCCATCTTGCGCCCCCAAAATTACTAATCCCGCCCCGGTTAAGGTGGCAAAAACACCCCGCCACAGGGGTTGATTAGCATTAGCGCGGTACAGAAAAACTAAGGAGGCGATCGTTCCGATAAAGATTAAAACTATAAAAATAGCCTCAAACATATTCTCATCAGAAAGTTCCTTAAATACCCCCTTAAATCCAATGGAATACGCTAAAGCAATCAGGGTCACTCCTACGACGGTTCCGGTCAGCCAACGCCCCATTTTTAAGTGTTCCCGACCTACCATTGGGGGAATGCGACTTGTGCTTCCTTTTTCTAGGGTTTGTAGGCGACGCTGACGAGTTTGCCAAGCCATGTGGGTAGAAATTCCAATTATGGGAAATACGACAACTATGGCTAGAAATGGATGAATCAAACTCATGAAATCGATTAGCTGCATTTCCAAGTCTCCGAAAACAATTTGCAATTATCAAACATCAATACTCATAGGGATTTCGAGGTTCTGGAATAGGGGTTAATCTGTCGGCTTTGATAGTTAACCTCCGTTGATTATTGAGAACTTCGGTAGTCATTTCACCCTCAACCTGTAGCCAACTGTCTTGGGGATATGCCCCCCGGTTATTGTCAGGAAGCATGACAGGAAGCGCAATGGGGTAAGCATCAGCGGCACAGCAGGTGATTACAAACCGGGTAATAAAGATAAAATTTTGGGGAAGGTTAGGGGGATAAACGACAAACCCGGTGACATTGACTCTTTGACCTCTATATGTCTCCGGTTCGGGATTGACATTAAGTAGCCTAATCCATTCTATCAGCGATCGCTCTTCTGGTCGAGAAGCGGTACGAAATTCTTGGGGCTGAATTTGTGTAGCGGGTAAAGACTCCATGATACCCCGTTGTAAGGCGACATAACTACCAAGATTTCGGGGGGTAATGAAAAGACCTAACAGGACAGAAATTAAGAGTAGGGCGGTACTCCAACCTTTGGGAAATAAACTAATATGTTGTAGGGATTGTTGGTCTATCTGAGCTTCAGTTTTTTGGTAATTATGGGACAGTTCCCAAATCCGAAATCCTCCAAAAATTAATAACAGAAAACCGCCACCGATAGCGAGGGGGAAATAGTTAGGATGAATGAGGATATAAAGTCGTCCAGCCAGCCAATATCTGAGGAGGAGGAATCCCCAAGCTAATATAGCTATAGCGTCCACCCAAGGAGACTGCAACCACAGTTGTAAACGAGATGGTAATCCATTTAATGGAGGTCTAACACGGTTCATAGGCGCTGAGATTAATAGTTCAGATTGAGATTG
Source organism: Limnospira sp. (assembly GCF_051859755.1). Lineage (NCBI taxonomy): Bacteria > Bacillati > Cyanobacteriota > Cyanophyceae > Oscillatoriales > Sirenicapillariaceae > Limnospira > Limnospira sp. Next base: position 6,514 of record NZ_JBIMLI010000026.1, on the reverse strand, counting down.
ACAGCCAAGGTTAGCAAAAAGGTAAGCTGGGCAGCGAGAATCATCAGATAAATGATGGCGCGAGTTTGGAAAATCGACATCATCAAGCCGACGGTTTTAATATCAATCATGGGTCCGAATACTAAAAATGCTAGTAAAGAACCAGTGGTAAAAGTGGCGGCAAAAGAGAGGGCAAAAAATGCGTCAACTGTGGAACAAATAGAAACTACTCCGGCTAGTAATAACATAGCCAGAATGGAGGAAATGGGACCGTAACCTAGGCTGAGGATAATTTCGCGGGGTATTACTGTTTGAATAATAGCAGCGATCGCACTTCCGACTACCAACATTCCCCCCAATTCTCGAAACTCCTGCACCCCACTTTCAATCATTAAACCAACCCGGTCGCGGGTGGGGCGGATAAAAATAGAGGAGAAACTGACACTTGTTTGAGGCATAGTAGCCACGGCTTGAACGCCTTTTCCCTCAGCTTTCCACATAGGCATGGACTGCAAACGCACGGGTGTGGCTGACTGACCCATAATATAAGTTCCCGATGTTAGTAGGGAAGATTTGGGCATCTCATCGACGGCTTTTTCGGTGAAGTCAGGTTGAGGAACTAAACGGGCGAGGGCTTTTTGTAGAAACGGCCGCAGGTCTTTTTGGGCGCTAAAAACCAAGCCTAATGTTATGGCAATTATCAGGGAAAATAAAATCCGTAAAACGACGACTTCTGGTTGTCCCCGGAAGGCTACCCAAGTTGACCAAATCACAATAGGATTAATGGTGGGGGCAGCAAATAAAAAGCCGATCGCTGCTGAGGCAGGTACTCCTTGACTCAAGAGGCGACGGGCAACGGGAACATTTCCACACTCACACACGGGAAACATAAACCCGAACAGACTGCCAAAAATCGCCCCCAGGAAAGGGTTAGTTGGAACGTAGTATAGAAGTTTGCGTTCATCCACTAACCACAGCAGTAGACTGGACAACATGACACCCAGTAACAGGAAGGGCATAGCCTCCACTAACAGGCTGAGAAACAGGGTGAAAACAGCGTTCAGTTTGCTAACTATTATTGATGGCATCCTGTCTCAATTTGAATGGTTGACACTACTTTCGCACTACACACTCTCTGGTTAACGGCTACATTGTACACCTTCCGATGGTAGTTATTATTGATCAGTTGGCGATTGTCCACGAGTAATGGTCTGGAGGGGGCGGGTTCCCTGATTAATCATCACCTGGTATAGATGAGCAGATTAATCAACCCGCCCTAGGGGGTTTATTGACTCTACAAGGCAGCGGCGGGGGTGGGAATAGTCACGACCTCATCGCCGGACAAACCAAAGGCATCATGAATCGCCTGGACGGCTTTGATGCCATCTTTTTCATCGACTACACAACTGATTTTAATTTCGGAAGTGGCAATCATGGAGATGTTGATATTTTCGGCGGCGAGGGCTTCAAACATACGGGCGGCGACTCCGGGGTGATCGACCATTCCAGCCCCTACGGCGCTAACTTTAGCGATCGCTGAATTCAGGGTAACTTCTCCATAACCCCATTTAGCGATCGCCTTTTTAATCACGAGTTTAGCCTCTTCTGCATCACCTTGAGCGACAGTAAAAGCAATATCACGGGTGAGAATATCATTAACCTGGTGACAGCGCTGCGATTGGATAATCATATCAACGCTAATATTGTGATGTGCCAGCAGAGTAAACAACTCGGCAGCCATTCCGGGGCGATCGGGAACATGGCGGATCGCCAAACGGGCTTGGTTACGGTCTAGGGCGACCCCTCGCACTGGCGGAAGATGAGGTCGATCAACAGTTGGAATATTTTTGGTGTTACGGGTTAGCACATCAAAGGTTTGACAGAGGGCAGCCACCGCCCGATCGCACTCATTGGCATCAATCACACAACTAACCTTAACCTCGGAGGTGGAAATCATCTGAATATTAATTCCGGCTTCCGCCAAAGTGCGGAACATTTGGGAAGCGACTTTGGGGCGACCAATCATCCCGGCCCCAACAATGCTAACTTTAGCAATAGGGCTATCATAGCCTCGCACTTCCGGTTCTCCAATTTCGGGGTCATTGTTGCGTCCCAAAGTTGGTAAAATTGCGTCAGCTACAGCGATCGCCCGTTTATAGCAGTTATGAGTGACGGTAAAGGTAATATCATTAATATTCGCCTCATGGATCGACTGAATAATCAAATCCACATTCAGCTTCTGGAGGGCAATTCCCCCGAATAAACGGGCTGCAATTCCGGGGCGATCGGGAATACGCAATAAGGAAACCGCCGCCTGATCGCGATCGAATTCTACCCCATCCACAGGTCGCACCAGTTCCAACCCTTCCACAGGTCGCACCTCTGGTGGTGGGGAAGTCACCCGTGTACCAGGATCATCAGTCCAACTCGATCGCACTACTAAAGGAATCCCATAATTTCGGGCAATTTCCACGGCCCGGGGATGGAGAACTTTTGCCCCCAAACTAGCAAGTTCCAGCATTTCATCACAGGTTATTTCATCCATCAACTGTGCTTTAGGAACAATGCGGGGGTCTGTAGTTAAAATTCCAGGTACATCGGTATAAATTTCGCATCGATCGGCTTGTAATGCTGCGGCTAAAGCGACTGCAGAAGTATCCGACCCTCCTCGTCCTAGGGTGGTAATTTCCAATTCTTCGCGATCGCTAATTCCCTGGAAACCGGCCACTACTACCACCTTGCCTTCTTTTAGGTGACGAGTTAGACGTTCAGTTTGGATATTTAAAATCCGGGCGCGGCTATGTTCAGCCTCTGTGACAATTCCCACCTGCGCCCCGGTCATGGAAATGGCTGGTTGTCCCATTTCCTGTAGTGCCATACTCATTAAAGCGATCGTCACCTGTTCGCCAGTAGATAACAACATATCCATTTCCCGGCGAGAGGGATGGCTAGAAATTTCCTGGGCTAGTTTCACCAAACCATCAGTAGTTTTTCCCATAGCCGAAACCACCACCACCACTGAATGGTCTTGGGCTGTTTGCGCCACCCGACGGGCTACCGTTTGAATGCGATCTACTGACCCAACAGAAGTACCACCATATTTTTGAACAATCAGCATAGTAATTCCACCATAAGGAAACTCAACAATAGGTTACACCCAGGATTGTACGCGGTTGCCCATGTTCACCAGACCGAGGGCGCGACATCCCCCATATTGTATCGGAAAGATTCGGGAAAAATTGCCGGCTTTTCTGATACCGTTTAACTTAATAGGTTTCTTATGATCGGTTTGTAGTCGGGTGCGATCGCCCCTCCACCCATGATTCCTGCTACCCGCTATTTTGGGATTTTTGGTCTGTTACTGTCTAGTGTGATCTCGATTTTGATTATGGTTTCAATAGCCTTACAACCTCATCTCCTTAGCGATCCTTTTTTACAGCTACCCACAGAAAACTCAGTCCGGGTCGTGTGGTTTACCGAGTTTTCTGGTTCTGATCATCAGGTGAGTTATGGGGTAGACCTCCAACAAAATGCGATCGCCACCACCTCCCAACTAACTCGCACTCGGGAAGACCAAAATTCCTGGGTAGGGGTCCAAACCCCAAACAACCGCATCTACACCCAACCTATTTCCAGACCCATTTGGCGACACGAAGCCACTATTACAGACCTAACCCCAGGCCAACGGGTTCCCTATCAAGTTCACAGTACCACAGACAACGGCATCCCCATCAGTAGCCAAGTGTTCAGCCTAGCTGGCTTACCCCAACCCGGGACACCTTTAAAAATCCTCCTCACCTCCGACCACCAACTTAAACCCATGACCGCCGCCAATCTCAATATAGGTGCAAGAACAGTCGATATTGATGCTGTTTTTATGGCTGGTGATTTAGTCAATATTCCCGATCGCGCTTCCGAATGGTTCGACGATAATCGCGGCGGGGCCTTTTTCCCCTGTCTGCAAGGTCGCGCCCATTATCAACTCGAAAAAAATGGTGTTACCACTACTTATAAAGGCGGCGCTTTAATTCAAAATGTACCCTTATTCCCCGCTATTGGAAATCATGAAATCATGGGGGCTTTTTCCGAAACCGACAGCTTAAACAACCAGTTTAATAATAGTTACCCTCAATTTGCCGCCCAACAGCTTTATCAACAAAATTCTGCCACCATCAACCCCAATAATGACCCCGACATAGCACAACAATGGATCCAAGACCATAGCTTCAACTTAGATACCTATAAACAAATATTTACTCTCCCCAATTCTCCTCAAAATTATTATGCTACTACCTTTGGAGATGTCCGGTTAGTAGTTTTATTGGCGACTAATGTTTGGCGAGTTGATAGGTTAGACTCCCACGCTAGAGGACGTTATCGAGAAAGAGACGCAGACTTTGACCGTCCGGAAAATTGGGGCTATGGACAACATTTGTTTGAACCTATTTCCGCCGGAAGCGAACAATATATATGGTTACAACAGGAACTCAATAGCCCGGAATTTCAACAGGCTAAATATAAAATCGTTATGTTCCATCACCCTCCCCACACTTTAGGGGATAATATAGTTCCCGCCTATACAGACCCTGTGCAAATTAAGACTGTTGATAATAACGGCAAGATTATTATGATTCGCTATGAATATCCCAAACCATCTGATTATTTAATTAGGGATGTTATGCCATTATTAGAAGCCGCCGGAGTGCAACTGGTGTATTACGGACATTCCCACCTGTGGAACCGATTTATAGGACCCACCGGAATTAACTTTTTAGAATCTTCCAATGTCGGAAATAGTTATGGTGCGGCTTGGGGAAATAATCGCCGATTTGTTCCCCCAGCATTTACCGAAGAATATACCCCCCTAGGAGACCCCAACGGACTCCAACCTATCATTCCTAACCTTAGTCCCGTTTCTGATAGAGATGGCGCACCTCAACCCTATATCGCTAGTAATGATATTACAGTTTTTAGTATTTTGGACACGGGGACGGCTACTGTTAGCAGCTATCTCTTTAACACAGAACAGCCTAATAGTCAAGTGATCAAATTTGATGAGTTTTCCCTATTGACCCCCAATAGCTGATCAACCCATATACATCGGCTTTTGAGTTCACTATCAAAAAAATTCCGCCTAGGGGGTTGACAAAATCGATTTACTGCTGATACGATAGTTAATCGTGGGAATAAGCCGGGATAGCTCAGTCGGTAGAGCAGAGGACTGAAAATCCTCGTGTCGGCGGTTCAAGTCCGCCTCCTGGCATTTTTGGAAAAACCTGATCCTGACTGCGATAGCCGGGGAACACTTAACCCGGTAGTCGTACCTAATTACTCAGATATTACTCACAATCTAGTCCTAGCACAGGAAAATAATTCTGTCAATAGGATGATTACTCAGTCAACAAGCACAACTTAATCAATCTGTCAAATACCCATATCACTCCCTAAACCCGACGCTGATAGGGTAGTTCCCTTGTGATACCTGTCAATGGCAAGCCTATCGGTTCGTTCGTCACCATTGACTGCTATCACGTCGGTCACTTCCCCAAGAGTGCTTTTCCCGGTTATGGGGGGAGGGTATGTTTCAAAGCCAACACGATAGCCGTAGGTGGGGGGGAACCCGCTAGGGAATCAACGTACAAAGATATCAGACCGCCTTTCAGTATCAGATTATGAAAGTATGGCGATCGCCTATCCGGTTATCTATGGGTCTGATTCATAATCTCCGGTGAGGGGAAACTATGGGCTATCATCTACCGACTCCAACCCGATACCCCTAAACAACTTTTCAACTGGTGACAATTACCGAGATGGGAATCGATACCCACATAATCCTCAGCAAGTCTCCAATCTTTGATGGTAATCATCCCGTGCGGAAACCGATACCAACATAATCAGTTCACCCCCAAAACCTTAGCCGTAAGTTGTAGGTAAAGCTATCTGTTAGGGGTAAAGTAGTTCTGGGTATTATGTGGACATTATAGGGTGAGCATTCATATAAACCGTTCTCAGGCCTGTGTTCTCAGGCCTGTGTTGGGAAAATATGCAGACACCCCCATTCATATAAACCGTTCTCAGGCCTGTGTTCTCAGGCCTGTGTTGGGAAAATATGCAGACACCCCCTACAGTCAGAAACCATAGGGGGCAATTTAAGTTATTGGGGTAGCTGTTAGGTGTTATATCAAGTTCGCTTAATCGGTTATAATATCAGTGACCAATGCCAAACTTGCGTTATGCCCAGACGAATTAGTATAGCTCCCCACTTAAGTACCGAAGAACTTGGCCGGGCTGATCACCAAGCCCAAGAGGGCTTGGAAAGTCGCCAATATCAAATTATTTGGTTGTTGGCTAAGGGGAAGACCACGGAGGAAGTCCAAGAAATTACGGGCTACAGTCGCATCTGGATTTATGAATTGGTAAAGAGATACAACCAATTGGGATTAAAAGGGCTGGGTGCGCGCCGAAAAGGAAATCCCGGACATCCACCGTTAATTGATGATGTGACTCAAGCTCAGTTATGGCAAGCCCTGCAAGG
>NZ_JBIMLI010000025.1:0-44984 GCF_051859755.1 Limnospira sp. | reverse complement strand
GTTTATCCTCAACTCTTCTCGCTTCTTATACCATATTGCCCTAAAATATTAACCTAATTTGAGATTAAATCATGCTCCCCTCGTGGGGGTAGAGTCAGGGTCGGGAATATCTCACGGTAACTGGTTTTCCAGAAATGAATCAACCAGGACCTGCATGGGTTCGGGAATTTCCGTGAGTAGCCGCACTGGAAAGGCATCGGTAGAAATAAACTCAAAGTATTCTGGGGTAAGAAAAACTTGATATTTTTCGGCTTCTGGTGTCAGTTGTGCAGCCATAGCTAGGGTAAAGGCTTTTACATAGTTTTGGATATCGGCGGCGGCGATACCTGCTACCTCATCACCAGATAGGGGTGTCCTGGGAACGCGGGATTGATCTAAGACAAAATCGGGGTCTTTGGCGCTGAGGTGGGTTCCTCCCAAAACCCCAACTAACCATTTGGGGGCGGGAATTTGGGGAAATATGGCGATTTGGTCGGATAAGGCGGGGGTGAGTTTATCGGCGGAGGTGGAGAAAATGAGGGTGGGAACTCGGATTTGAGTTAGTCCGGTTTCACCAAAAAGCAACGATGCGGTAGGATTAAGGGCGATCGCTGCTTTAATGCGGGGATCATATAGCCGATAGCGATCGCCTGGTAGTTCAGTGGCGATACATTGGGTAATTTGTCCTGAACTTAAAGTGATTGCGTCCTGCTGACAGCGTCGGCGTAGGGAGTCGAGTTGAAACTCTCCCCCAGCTATAGTTAAAGCTGTACCACCACCGAGGGAATAACCAATCACTAAAACGCGGTTAGGATTAAGGCTACGTTCTATAACTCCACCAGTTTGCGTTAGTTGAGTTAACTGATCGAGAACAAAACTAATATCCTGGGGACGTTCTAACAACTCCTGTGGTTGCATTGCCAGATTTTGGTTAATATAGGTCTGGTTACTCCCGGGATGTTCTAAGGTGACGAAAGCATAGCCGTGAGATGCTAGGTGGCGGGCTACATATTGTAATTCATTGCGAACGGAACCGCGACCATGGGTAAACAGTACCACAGGGCGATCGCTGGTTACGGCTTCTGACCAGTAAATATCTACATCAATGGTGCGGTTTCTGGCTGTATCCTCAAAAGTATGGGTAGTGGTGATCACTTGGTGAGGACCCGGTTGGGTGGGGTCTAGGGGGAGGGTTAAATTAGCATCTGTGGGTCCTAATTGTTGGACTATTTCCACCATAAACTGCTGAGTCTGCCAAAAAGAACGGTTGAGGCGACTAAATACATCAAAGGCGACATCGATATCAATTCTCAATTCTGGGTTAGGGTAGCTTTGTAAAAACCCTAGTATTGATAACCCAGACTCGCTTTCGGCTGCTTCTAATAGGGCGGTTTTAATGTCTGCGCCTCGGGTTTGGGGGTCCTGAGTGCGGGTAATGGTGGCAATTTCGTCAAGGATGTTTTCGCCAATTTGGGTTGTCAGTAAATTGCTGACGGCGGTGGGTGGGATACCTACTTGAGAATTTAAGACTCCCAGGACTTGTTGTTTTTGTTGGGGGGACAGAAACAGCTCATAACCTCGGAGTCCGGGGGGAACTTTTCCGGTGTTGGCTAATGTTTCTAAATCTTCGATTGCCAGAGAGAGAGACATAATCCCTTGGCGAACTATAATTGTTTCTGCTGCCTTCACTGGGGTAGCGATCGCAATATGAGTCCCCAATGCGATCGCCGAAAGTACAGCTAACTTGAACCTAGACCATTGAAAGTTCAGCCCCATAACACCTCAGACTACTGGTTGAAAAAAAAGTGAACCTAATCTTTTTGTAACACCTCAGAGAAGGCAAAATCAGGAGCAGCTAACACAAAAATTGTAGCGGGTAATCCCGTAGCCATTTTCTGGAGTCCCTCGTAATATTTACTGTACTGCAAATCCTCTTTGGGGGTAGCCATACCCAAAAATACCAAATCGGCATCCTGAGAGGAAGACCGTAGAATTTCCGGGAAAGGTTGTCCTTGAGACACAATCACCTGGGGTTTAGCCCCAATGCGTAACTGTGCAACCACTTTAGCCAAATTGGTATGGGCTGCTACGGCTGCTGTTTCGTCGGGTACAACTAAGTTTAAATTAATTTCGGCTCCGCGCCATTCCAGACTCGTCCGCAGCAAATAAGCCAGAATTAGCATCAAGCCTCCATTAGTATTAAGACCCCCCCACCCGAGATCAATCTTCTGTCGCGCGCCAAATCCCCGATCTGATTCATCTCTTAGTATAAGTACACTACGAGCGGTTTTGTGAAAATGTACTAGGGTTTCACAATATGATTTTCGACGTTCAGGGGATTGGGAATCTCCTAATAAAATTGTATTGGGTACTAAAGGACCAATACCATAGGACTCGATGAGTTGTTGGGCTCCGCTGAAAGTATCAGGAGCCATAATCACCCGCACTAAGCCCCGAATCCCCCGTTTATTGAGATACTCTCTAATAGTGGTTTCCATCTCACTACGTTGGGCTTGGTTCCTGGCTCCACTGGGTAAAACTGTACTAACAGTAAATAAACTACGGTTATGACTGAGGCTGGAGGCTAATTCTACTAAGAGCCAGCGTTTACTGGGCGCACCGGAAAAGGTGAGGATATGGGGTCGCCAGTTTTTGGTGTCTGGGGTGTAACTCAGTTGGAACACTCCCATGCGTACCAAAGCCATCCAAATTCCCTGACGGATATCTCCCCAGGCGCTTTCTAGTTCTCGTCGCTCTAACCAAATATAGATACTAAAGACAATGATAGCCGCGATAATGGTGGCGATCGCATCAATGAGGAACATTACGCCTAAACAGCCGACGACTCCCAACAGAGACAATAGCCAGTGAACTTTGAAGGTGGGACGAAAGGAGGGACTTTCTAAAAAGGTCTCGATACCTGCTGCTAGGTTGAGTACCAAATAGGTGGTCAGAAAGAACATACTCAACACTGGGGCGATCAGGTTGAGGTCGCCGACAGCAACGGCGATTAATACAAATCCTAGGGTAACAACTGTGGCGATACGGGGTTCATTATCGGGTCCCGATCCGGTTCCTAGGAATTTTAACCAGTTGGGTAAAATGCCATCTTTGGCTAAGGCTTGCAGGACTCTTGGCGCTCCTAATATACTACCTAGGGCGCTCGATAGGGTGGCTCCCCACACTCCCAGCAGGATAGCGGGTCCCCAGAAAGCTATCCGTTTCATGATTAGCGCATCGACTAGGAGGCTGTCTGTATCCCCTTGCATCCACAATAGGACGGGTAGCAACATATATATTACATAACCTGTGCCGACGGCGGCGAGGGTTCCTGTAGGGATAGATTTGGTGGGGTTTTGCAGATCTCCTGACATATTGACCCCTGCCATAATTCCAGTAACGGCGGGGAAAAAGACGGCGAACACTTGCCAAAATCCTACTTTGGGGAGGTTGGTGGCAATTGCTATGTCTTGTGTGCTGGCTTCGACTGGACTACCGAATAACAGGGAGATTAGGGATAGGGCGATCGCTGCCATGATGAAGTATTGGGCTTTAATCGCTAATTTGGCGGACTTAATGGCAATTATCGCCACCATGATGGTGGTGATGATGGCTACAACTTTAATATTGAGTTGGGGAAAGGTGATGACTAGACTTTCGGCAAAACCAATGGTATACAGAGCAACGGAGATGGCTTGGGCAAAATATAAGGGTATCCCAATGGCTCCGCCGGATTCAATACCGAGGGAGCGACTAATCATATAATAGGCTCCGCCGGCTCTGACTACTTGATCAGTGGCGATCGCACAAATGGAAAGGGAGGTCAGAAAGGTGATAGATGTTGATAGGGTGACAATAGCTAAGGTTCCCCACAGTCCCACCTGACCGACTACCCATCCAAATCGCAGATACATAATCACCCCCAGGATGGTTAAAATTGAGGGAGTGAAGACACCACCAAAAGTCCCTAAACCTGCTCCGGTTTGGGAAGTTGGCGGGGGTTCTGATGATGGTGGAGATGGCAAAAAGGGTAGTTTCATGATCACACTATGTTTCAACCCAAGTCAATTAGACTTACCGGACTCGAGAAGATACTCTAAGAAGGTCTGGGCGACAACTGATAATTGTTTCCCGTTGAGGTAGGCTGCATACCAACAGCGTTGGATGGGAAATCCTACCACATCTAAAGTGGTTAGCTCTCCTCGATCGCCATACGAGTTTAATGTATGTTTGGATAAAACGGAAATCCCCAGACCTCCGGCGATCGCTTGTTTGATCGCTTCGTTGCTACCTAACTCTAGGCGTACCCGCACTGATACCTTACTCTTGTCAAATAATTTCTGCACTGCCCTACGGGTACCTGACCCAGATTCTCGCATGATAAATGGTTCATGGTTCAGCGCTTCAATGGGAATTTGGGTTTTACCGACGAGGGGATGGTTACAGGGGGCTACCACCACTAGGGGATTATCTAAAAAGGGTTTTGTACAAAGGTCTATATCTTCGGGCGGTAGACTTAGTATATATAGATCATCTTTATTTTCCAGCATCCGTTGGGTAATCTGTTGGTGATTGATCACCTGTAGGGCAATATCAATGGCTGGGTAGTTTTGACAAAAAGACCCTAACAGTCTGGGAATAACGTATTTAGCTGTGGTGACTACTGATAAACTTAATCGTCCCTGTTTAGCGCCTTTCAGGTCAGCAATGGTCATATCGAAATGTTCCAGGCGCTGGAAAATATCGTGACAGGTCGCTTGTAACTCCTGACCCGCATCAGTAAGATAAAGTTGTTTGCCAATTTGCTCAAATAGTGGTAGTCCCACCGCTTGCGATAGATGTTTGACTTGACTTGAGACAGTGGGTTGGGTGATCAATAACTCTTCTGCTGCGCGAGTGAAGCTACCGTGACGCGCTACGGCTTCAAAAACCTTTAACTGATGCAGTGTGGCCTGAATCACCAGCTTTGTCCTCCAAGTAATGGGCGATGATTGTACTATTGATTTAAGTCTATCAAAATATAGATAATATACAATAGATTGACACTGATATAATTACCTATATCGGTTATAGCAGTTCCTGGATCATAAGGGGGCAGAAAGCCTTTTTTCGGCTGGGACTAATTCCTGAGCCTGTATAACTCATGGGTATGGAGGGGCGATCGAGATTTTTGATCGCGATCGCTCAGATCCCAACCCTAAAACTTTCATATAGATTATATTTACAATACTTAATATTTTTTTTAGCCATTTAGTGATATAGATATTTTTTCCCAGATACCCGATATGTGGTTTTGCAAAGAAATATAAACAAATGTAATGGAAATATTAACAATATTAAAGGTTGACTGAAGCCATTTATTGATAGTATTTTAATCAATCGGCAAATAGCCGGAAATTTAAAGAGCGATTCCTCAGAAGGGAGATATAAAGGAGTTATGTCTTACTCTCAAACTCAAACCAAATCGAAAGCCGGATATCAGGCTGGTGTAAAAGACTATAAGCTGACGTATTACACGCCGGATTATACGCCCAAAGATACAGACATTCTGGCCGCGTTCCGTGTTTCTCCTCAACCGGGAGTTCCCCCGGAAGAAGCGGGAGCAGCAGTAGCAGCAGAATCTTCGACCGGAACTTGGACAACTGTATGGACTGACCTGTTAACAGACCTCGATCGCTACAAAGGTCGTTGCTACCACATCGAACCAGTACCCGGCGAAGACAATCAATATTTCTGCTTTGTTGCCTATCCGCTGGATCTGTTTGAAGAAGGTTCCGTTACCAATATGTTAACCTCCATCGTGGGTAACGTATTTGGATTTAAGGCTCTGCGGGGCTTGCGGTTGGAAGATATGCGGATTCCAATTGCTTACCTGAAAACCTTCCAAGGCCCTCCCCACGGTATCACCGTTGAGCGGGACAAATTGAATAAATACGGTCGTCCTCTGTTGGGTTGCACCATCAAACCTAAACTGGGTCTGTCGGCTAAAAACTACGGTCGTGCGGTTTATGAGTGTCTGCGTGGCGGTCTGGACTTCACCAAAGACGACGAAAACATCAACTCTCAGCCGTTCATGCGCTGGCGCGATCGCTTCCTATTTGTACAAGAGGCGATCGAAAAATCCCAAGCTGAAACCAACGAAATTAAGGGTCACTACCTAAACGTAACAGCCCCCACCTGCGAAGAAATGATGAAACGGGCGGAATTTGCCAAAGAAATCGGCACCCCCATCATCATGCACGACTTCTTCACCGCTGGCTTTACCGCCAACACCACCCTAGCTCGTTGGTGCCGTGATAATGGTCTGTTGCTGCACATTCACCGCGCTATGCACGCTGTGGTTGACCGTCAACGTAACCACGGTATCCACTTCCGGGTTCTCGCCAAGTGTCTGCGGATGTCCGGTGGTGACCACCTGCACTCCGGTACAGTTGTAGGTAAACTCGAAGGTGAAAAAGGTATCACCATGGGTTTTGTAGACCTGATGCGGGAAGACCACATCGAAGAAGATCGTTCTCGTGGTATCTTCTTTACCCAAGATTGGGCTTCTATGCCTGGTGTAATGCCGGTTGCTTCCGGTGGTATTCACGTTTGGCATATGCCAGCTCTGGTGGAAATCTTCGGTGATGATTCCTGCTTGCAGTTCGGTGGTGGTACTTTGGGACACCCCTGGGGTAATGCTCCTGGTGCAACTGCTAACCGTGTGGCTCTCGAAGCCTGTATCCAAGCTCGTAACGAAGGCCGCAACCTGTTCCGTGAAGGCGGCGACGTGATTCGTGAGGCTTGCAAGTGGAGTCCTGAGCTGGCTGTGGCTTGCGAACTTTGGAAAGAAATCAAGTTCGAGTTCGAGGCCATGGACACCCTGTAGGTTTCCTCAGATTTCGAGAAGTGATTTTGGATTGGGCAACTCCTCTAACTTGACAATTTTGGAGAGCTACGGATACAACTCAATCCAATATCTCAAACTTGAAGTCTTAACAGAGGGTTGGTGTCGGAACATGGATATCAAAAAAGTTGCTAAGGACACGACCAAGGTACTGACAAGTTACCTAACCTACCAAGCTGTAATCATCATCACCAACCAATTGACAGAGACTAACCCTGGTTTAGCTATCTGGCTAAGTGATTTTTCCTCTCAGGGGAAAATCCAGGATGGTGAGGCTTATCTTGAGGAACTGTTACAGGAAAATCAAGAACTGGCTTTCCGAGTGATGACCGTCCGAGATCATCTCGCTGAAGAGGTGGCGGGTTATCTACCGGAGATGGTTCGGCAGGGGATTCAGCAGGGAAATATGGCACATCGCCGCCAGTACCTGGAACGAATGACGCAACTCACTACTTCAGAGACTAACCCTCCCGACTAAGGTCGGAGCCTAAATAATTAATTTCAACAACTACCCTGGAAAATCACAATGCAAACACTACCAAAAGAGCGCCGTTACGAAACTCTGTCCTATTTACCCCCTCTGACTGATGCTCAGACCCAGAAACAGCTTCAGTATATTCTTGAGCAAGGCTTTATTGCTGGGGTAGAATTCAGCGAATCCTCTGCGCCTGAGCAACACTACTGGACTCTGTGGAAGTTGCCTCTGTTTAATGCAACTTCCGTTCGCGAAGTTATGGCGGAAATCGACGAATGCCGTCGGGAATATCCTAAGTGCTTTATCCGCGTTATGGGTTTTGATAACGTGAAGCAGTGCCAAGTTCTCAGCTTTATCGTTCACCGTCCCACTGGCTCACTGTACTAAATCACCCGCTAAAATTTAATCTAGGATTAGGCTAACCGCCAATTTCTAAAATTTTGAGGCAGGGGTGACTCCCTGCCTTTATGATATTGGTAGAATCGATAAAAACCCTTAACCACAGGAATGCTCTACCAACCAAAGGTGTTTACAGGTGGTCTACCCCGTCGCCTGGTTATTCTGTTAATGATCGTGATTGTCCTGGGGGTGTTGTTTCGTTTTGCGAGTCTCGATCGCAAACTATATTCCCATGATGAAGTTTTTACCAATTTGCGATCGGCTGGTTTTACCCGGGAACAGGTAGATCAGCAATTGTTCAGCGATCGCATTTTTACCCCCTCAGAAGTCCTAGAATATCAACGCCTCAAACCCGATAGCACCGCCGCCGATACTATCGCATCTCTGCATAGAAACCCCCATCATCCCCCCCTATATTATCTCATGGCTAGGGGTTGGATGCGAGGCTTTGGCAGTTCGATTTTAGCTTCCCGTCTTTTACCCGCCGTCATTAGTTTAATATCCTTACCGCTTATTTATGCCTTAGCTTGGGAATTATTTCAATCTCCGCTAATTTCCCTCATGGCTACCGCTTTACTAGCTGTTTCTCCGGTGGATGTATTATTAGCGCAAACCGCTCGTCAATACAGCTTAATGACGGCTTTAATTATCGCCTCTAGTCTCATGTTACTCAAGGGGAGTCGGACTAACAATTGGCTGTGGTGGTTGGGTTATGTAATCACCTGCACTTTGGGACTATATACCCATTTATTTTTTGGATTAGTTATAGCTAGTCATATCGGTTGGGGAATCTTGATTTTTGGGTCAGAACCGAGACGGAATTATAAACCACGTCTGTCTTTGTTTTTCATTCAGTTGGGGATATCTATATGTTTAACTTTGGTTCTTTATCTCCCCTGGATAACTGTTATTATCCATAATTGGGAACAGGCTCAAACCTTAACCAGTTGGACTCAGCAATCGATGAGTTTACTGGATTTATCCAAGTTTTGGCTGCTCAGTTTTACGTCGGTTTTAGTTGATATTGACTTTGGCTTTAACAGCTTCTGGACGTATTTATTTAGGCTGCCGTTTTTACTGCTCATTATTTATGCTCTGTATTATGTAAGTGAAACCAATGATAGTCAAACCGGATTGTTTATTTTAACTGCCATTTGGATACCGTTTATCCTGCTGGTTTTACCAGATTTATTATGGGGAGGACAACGTTCCTCTGTCACTCGGTATCTGATCGCTTGTTTTCCGGCTATTCAAATAGCGATCGCTTTTTTATTAGGAACCCACCTTAATAGCGGTCGTAAATCATTATTAGATGGTGAAAAGTTGTGGCTGTGGGTATTAGCCATATTACTAAGTTTTAGTATTATTTCCTTGGGTTTGAGTACAGTTTCATCAACTTGGTGGGATAAAGGTTTAAGCTATTTTAATCATCAAGTGGCTACCGAAATTAATCAAGCCAACTCATCTGTGTTAATTTCCGATGCGGGAAATGGTACTAATACAGGAGATTTAATCTCCCTGAGTTATCTATTAAATAATGATGTGAAACTTATCCTGATGAGTAATCAACCATCATTACAATTAATTCCTGAACAGTCCACCATTTTTGTATTTAGACCTTCTCAGGAATTACAAGAGTTGTTACAGCAAAATTATGGCGACCTTGAGCAAGTCCTGGAGACCCCAGACCTGTGGAAAGTTCAATAATTGCAGAGGAGTTGTAGTCCTATGAAATCTATATTGATGGTTTATCTAATTATTGTTATAATGACAGTAATTGTCAGTATATTTGTGAGAATTTATCAACGAATATCCCATTATAGAACCTTCAAAGATATTAAGCATAATTACAATTACCGCCAACCTAACCAGTGTCTAGTCGGTTTTATTCTTCAACATAAAATCGAGGAAATCACGATGATAACTAATCCGGAAACTACCCCGGGAGTTTTACAATATGGAAAGCGGAAAATCATTGGTGTAATGCGTTATGAAGATGATTATAGACTGATTACCAAAGAATTTGACCAAGATGCAGAAGTGGTTTTGATGAATCCCAAAGTTTTAATATCGTCGAAAATACCTCCTTTGATTCGGATTATTAACCCCCGCAAAAAGAGAAGTTATTACTTTGTGGTTACTGATATATGGGGTAATATAGACCGCCGGAAAACTCGAGAAGTGTTTAATCAACTATCGGCTCATTTTCGGGGTGGAATCATCTCCTATGGTCAACCAACACAAGAGTTAAAAATATTTGTTCAGTCCCTAATAGTGGTGATGTTTATTGGACTGTTGACGACGATTTATAGTAGCTTCAATGCGGCGTATCCTCAACAATTAGGCTTTATTAGCGCCAGTCCCAATGGTGATGTTTTTACGACGGATCATCGTTATTTATATAACTTAGACTCTCAAGGAAATCTGCACAATAAATATGCTTTAAAAGATTTAGGTATTCGAGAAGGAATAACAGACCTACAGGTAAGCGATCGCTCTCAATTATTTCTCGGAAATTGGGAAACTGGAAGAATCGAATATTGTCAACTAGACCAAAATACTTGTCAAGAATTACCAGGTTTTCAGAAAGATACAGGAATAAATTGGGAGTTTCGCAGTACCTTTAAATTTGTTGTTGATCACGAAAAACAGTTAATCTATGCTACGGACACAGCCAGACATCGTCTGGTCGCCTTAACCATGAATGGGGAAATTCTCGAAAGTACCAGAGGGGAAGAAATTTTACCCACCGAGGAAGAAATGTTACTGTGTTATCCCAACGGTATCACCATTGACAATAACGGAAAATTGGCTGTTGCTGATAGTAACAATTTTCGGCTGATTACTTGGTTAACCAATAGCGAAGGCTTGGAAATTACCCCAGATCAACAAATTGATACAGTTCGACCACCACGACCTATTACGGAGTGTCTTCCTGACCACACAACTCGACCTAAAAATTGGATAATTCGCTCCTGGGAAAAACTCTTAAGAGATCATACAAATTACTACATCGAAGGAAGGAGGATCGCTTTAACTGTCGCAGACAGTGGAAAAACATTTCCGATATTTTTGGAACAGGATAACCAGGGCTTTTGGTGGGTGTTAGTTTCTGAAAGTTCCTTTTCCCGTTATAACCTGATTAGGTTCGATCCTAACTGGTCGAGACCCCGCAAAGTTTGGCTACCAGAAACTACTGATATTTCTAACATGACGATCGCAGAAAATCAGGTATTGTTAACAGTACCAGAATATGGTGAAATTTGGGCGATCGCAGTGGATAATTTATCATTCAGTATATTTGGGGATGATACCTTTAAACAGTTAATGTCGGAAATTAAGCAGTCAAAACAAAACTTATTGCGTGTTTATTATCAGAGTCTCATGCTCACAATAATATCCTGTGCTATGGTCTTGGTTATATATCTTTGGGAAAGCCACCAAAAAGCTATGAAATTATTAGGTCTTGACCCGAATTTACCGGGTTATTAGCGCGTCAAATAGTCCTCCCACCCGGTTTATGTAGTGTTTGATGGTAGTTATTTATCGATAAACACAATTACTTAAATATAGACTCCAAACAAAACCTTCTATGGGTCCGATAATGCGAGTCCAGTTTGGTCCTTCTCTACCGTCTGTTATTCCTAAAATTACGCGAGTTCCATTGGGTAAACTACCAACAATTTTACCAGCAGGAGTTGCTCGCACATTTAAGGGAGTTCCGGTAGGGTCATTGACAATACAAGCGCCTACAGGGGTTTGAGCGAGTTGTAATTCCTGAGACGGTTTAACAGAGTCAAAATCAGTAAATGCGATCGCTGCTGTTCCCCAACCCGTAGCGGTGACTAGGATTATTGAAATCATTACAGAACCAGACCAATTATTCATTTATCGGTGTTTGTTGGTGATGATTTGACTATTTCCATTATAGTTGTTAATCGACCGTAAGCAGCCATTTTTTAACCAAACTTAATATTGGTCACTCATGGGTAAGTTTAAACCGGGGTAGAAATTACCATAAATTCCACCCCCAAATTAAGCCTAACTTTCCATAGCTGACACCGACTTAGGGACTCCAGCCGTAAGAACCTCATAACCATCTGTTGTCACCAAGACATCATCCTCAATTCTCACCCCTATTCCCAGCCATCGCTCATGGATCTCTGGTTGTCCTTCCACGGGTTTAATATCCGGTTTAATATAAATCCCCGGTTCCACAGTTAACACCTGTCCTGGCTGCAATAATTGCGGTTCTTCACCCCACTGATAAACCCCGACATCATGAACATCTAAACCCAACCAATGTCCGGTTCTGTGCATATAAAAATGCTTATATTTTTGTTCCTTAATAATCTCCTCAATATCGCCTTTGAGTAATCCTAAATCTAGCAAACCTTCTACCAAAACCCGCACCGCCGTATCATGTAACTGGTTATAGGGATTTCCTGGTTTCACTTGTTCAATGGCGGCGATTTGTGCGCGCAAAACCAACTCATAAATAGTTTTTTGCTCTGGTGTAAACTTACCATTAACGGGAAAAGTGCGAGTAATATCAGCATTATAATATTGATAAGCGCAACCCGCATCAATCAACAATAAATCCTGGTCTTGCATTTGGCGATTATTCTCAATGTAATGCAAAATACAAGCATTTTCACCAGAGGCGACAATGGAAGGATAGGCGGGAGTCGCACCATGTTGACTAAAGAAATATTCAATTTCAGCTTGTACCTGATATTCATACTTCCCGGGTTGAGCAAATTCTCGCGCTCTCTGGTGAGCATCTACAGAAATTTCCGCCGCTTTTCGCATCAATTCCAATTCTTTGGGGCTTTTAATTAGCCTTTGAGGATGGAGAATTGTGCCAGCATCTTGGATAGCAATGGGACCTGTGCCATGTTTAGGATAAACCCGGATTAAATTTTGCCAATGGTTGAGAATTATCTGGTTAAATTGTTGATCAGGTCCTAGTCGGTAATAAATGCGATCGGCTTTTTGCAGGTATTGGGATAATTTTTCGTCTAATTCATGAATGGGATAAGCCTCGTCAGCACCATAAATAGTTTTAGCATTATCAACCCCAACTCGATATCCTGTCCAGGTTTCTTTTTCGGGGTCTTTGGGTTGTACAAATAGAATAAATTTATGTTTTTCGTGGTGGGGTGCTAAGACGGCGACGGCGTTGGGTTCATTAAAGCCAGTTAGGTAGAAAAAATCGCTATCTTGGCGGTAAGAATATTCAACGTCGTTGTGCATAACTGCTGTGGGCGCACTTCTAAAAATGGCAGTACCCCCACCAATTTTAGCCATTAACTGTTCGCGACGCTGTTTATATTCTACTGGTGTGGTCATTGGTTAACTGTTCCTGATAAAGATTCTTGTGGTGTTTGATAATATAGCAGATTTCATTCTGTCAAGCGGGATTGGTAATTGATAATGATGGGTGAGTGGGGGGTGATTAATATAGCGCGTCGCCTCCCGTGGCTGGATATGGTTTCCCTTTCCCGGAGTCGAAGGGGGAGCAAGTATGAGCAAAATTGTAGGGTATGGGGGGTACATGAAAAAACCCAGTCTCTTGAATAAGAAACTGGGCGGAAATTTTCAGAGCGATTTCTCAGGTAGAGAAATTATAATACTGGAGCAAACCGTTCTTTTTCGGGAACTTCAGTGTATTCGGCTACAATTTGCCGAAATTCGTCTCCATCAATGGTTTCTTTTTCGATGAGTAAATCAACTAGGCGATCGATAACTTCGCGGTGATCGCGAATGATTTGACAAGCATCTTGATAACAATGTTCGGCGATCGCTTTAATTTGAGAATCAATGCGGGAAGCAATTTGATTAGAATACTCAGTGCGGGTAGCAAAATCCCGACCCAGGAAAACCTCACCCTGGGAAGATTCCAGAGACAGCGGGCCGAGGTCAGACATACCATAACGAGTCACCATTTGACGAGCCATTCCCGCCACCTGTTGCAGGTCTCCACCCGCGCCGGTGGTAACTTCGGCATCACCAAAGATCACATCTTCAGCGGCGCGACCGCCCAAAGCGCCGGTAATACGAGCGAGAATTTGAGAGCGAGAAATCAAACCCTGATCCTCATCAGGCATAAACCAGGTCAAACCGCGAGCCTGTCCACGAGGAACTAGGGTTACTTTTTGAACGGGATCATGATCTTTAATCAGAGTACCAACGATCGCGTGTCCGATCTCATGATAAGCAATCAGACGCTTAGTTTTACCATCAAGGAGGGGGGTTCCTTCCATACCCGCCACTACCCGATCAACGGCATCATCAATTTCCGCCATGGTAATAGCCTCCTTGCGGCGGCGGGCGGTGAGGATAGCAGCTTCATTAAGTAGGTTCGCCAGGTCAGCCCCAGTAAATCCGGGAGTCCGACGAGCGATCGCTTCCAGAGACACCTGATCGGCAAGTTTTTTATTGCGGGCGTGAACTTCCAAAACTGACAGACGGCCCTTAATATCAGGAGCATCGACTATAACTTGGCGATCGAACCTTCCTGGTCGCAACAAAGCCGAATCAAGAACGTCTGGGCGGTTAGTAGCAGCAATAATAATAATGCCCGTGTTACCCTCAAAACCATCCATTTCAGTTAATAACTGGTTAAGGGTCTGTTCTCGTTCATCATTACCGCCGCCAATACCAGCACCACGCTGGCGACCGACCGCATCAATTTCATCAATAAAGACGATACAGGGGGCAGTTTCCTTAGCCTTCTTAAACAAATCGCGGACCCTGGAAGCCCCAACCCCAACAAACATCTCCACAAATTCCGAACCAGAGATGCTAAAGAAGGGAACCCCAGCCTCACCAGCGATCGCCTTAGCCAGGAGAGTTTTACCAGTTCCCGGAGGTCCAACCAACAAAACACCTTTAGGAATTCTCGCCCCAACAGCCGTAAAGCGTTCCGGCTTTTTCAGGAAGGTAACCACCTCTTGGAGTTCTTCTTTAGCTTCCTCAACCCCGGCTACATCATCAAACAAAACCCCGGTTTTGGCTTCCATAGAGAAACGAGCCTTAGACTTACCGAAGTTCATGGCTTGACCAGGGCCACCCGGCACATTATTAGAACGGCGGAACAGGAAAAACAGTCCCACAATCAACAAAATCGGGAAAACCAAATTTCCTAAAAGTCCCCAAATCGCGCCATCATTACGGGGAGGGTGAGAGTCAAAGCTAATATTAGCAGCACGCAGGCGAGAAATTAGTTCCGGGGCGTTATTAGGCAAATCGACCCGTAGGCGCTGCACTCCATTGTCTAATTGAGGATCAATTGCCTCGACGATCGCCGTCCGTCCCCCCTCATATAGATCGACACTGGTAACGCGCCCAGCATCGAGATAATCTAAGAATCGGCCATAAGTCATGCGAGTGCTGGCTGTATTATTTTGGGCTATATCTGTCGGGGAAGCAGCAAAAGCACCCTGCCATAGGAAGAACCCGATCACCAGAGCCGGGATCGTCCATAGCAGAATTGTTCTCCAAGACGTTTTCATAAATTCCGTTGCCTCTATGTCCTATACATCAGAAGTTTCTTAAAACTCAGCCCAGTTAATGGCTAAGATTAAAGATATTCATAATCTTAACTAAATTTAACGTAAGAGTCTGTGATCAGGCAACCAGGCCGGGGAGTTTAATGGCCCGCTACAGTTGATGAGGGGGAAAAGTCCTGATACGGAAAAATATCAGTGGGATATAATCTGACAATGGGGGACAGCAGGCTATAATCCTAGGAATTGTAGTTAGAGATGATTATTTCGCGCGCGAAGTAGGGTAAAGTTACCGTTGTTGGATTGCCTATATCTAAATCTCAGGAAAGTTATAACTATGGGAGAATTGTCAGAAGGTTGCTAGACACTCAAACTCATATTTCTGAATTCAAGTTGTGAGAATGGGGCGGCAACGTGGCAATTAACATCGAAAGCATGAGATTTAAGTACCCTGATGTACTGGTCAACTGGGTTGTGAGGCAACCCAAACGCTTCTTCTGATCTCAGCTTGACTGTTGAGAACTTTAGTTCCCGATGGCAAGTCTGATGGCCGAAAGAAGAATCTCACGGACTTAGTCCCTCTGAGTGTCACAATTTTTGAGTCTTCGTGAAGTAACGGATTTTTCAGATGCAGAGTAACAAACAGCCCGGACAGTCACAGTCACAGTCACCGTTAGCTAAAGCTACCACTACCACAACCAAACCGACCACTACTACTGTAGTCGGCCGCTCAACGATTCTCAGCGTTGACTTGGGGAGAACCGCAACTAAATCTTGTATTAGTCGCAACCCCGCAGATGTGGTTTTTGTTCCCTCGAATGTTGCTCAAATGAGTGTAGAAAAAGCCCGTGGCGGTGGCTTTGAGTCGAAAAACACCGATCCACTGTTGGATCTATGGCTGGAATATCAGGGAAATGGTTTTGCCGTAGGTCAACTGGCTGCTGATTTTGGAGCAAGTCTGTTTGGCGTAGATCCCGCCGCCAACCCCTCCAAGGTGAACGATGCCCTAATTAAGATCTTTGCTTGTGTGGGATATTTCAACCTTAAAGGTGATCTTGATGTGGTGCTGGGCTTACCATTTTACTCTCAAGAACAGTTTGAGCGGGAGAAAGAACAAATTATTAGTCTCCTCACTGGACCCAATACGTTGGTCTTTAGGGGTGAGCAAGTAGTGGTTGATATCCAGAGTGTTCGGGTAATGCCAGAAGGCTATGGTAGCCTGATTTGGTGTGAAGCCCAGGGCAGCAAGGATGCGCCTAACTTTGCGGATCTTTCTGTAGCTGTTGTTGATGTGGGACATCAAACTACGGATTTCTTGACTGTGGATCGCTTCCGCTTTGCTCGTGGGGTTTCTCAGAGTGAAGTGTTTGCCATGAGTAAGTTTTATGAGGAAGTCGCCGCTAAGATTGAGGGAGCCGATGCTCAATCCCTATTCCTCCTAGAGGCAGTACATAAACCTCAAGGACAGCGTTTTTATCGTCCCAGAGGCGCGACTAAACCTGCTAACCTAGATGAAATTGTACCTGAGTTGCGTAAGGTTTTTGCACGGGATCTTTGCGATCGCGTGGTAAAATGGCTCCCAGAAAGGGTCACAGATGTAGTGATTACTGGCGGCGGTGGTGAGTTTTTCTGGCAAGATTTACAACCCCTGCTCAAAGACGCTCAGTTAAGAGCTCATCTGACTCAACCGGCTCGTAAAGCCAACGCCCTAGGACAATATGTCTATGGGGAAGCTCAACTAGCCAAACGCTAATTAATTGGTTTTTTTCATCCCGTTGGGTGGTTTCTCAACGGGATAGCCTGTTTGGGGGTGAAATTAGATCTAATTACTGCTAAACTGGGTTAGTCCTCATTGGCAGGTCTGCCCATACGTCCTACCTAACTATGCTCTGGGTTAATAAAAAACTTACGCAGTCGGTTACTTTTACTGAGGATGCTGCTGATCAAACTCTGTTAGAGGCGATCGAAAAGGAGCTATCTCTCACCAAATATCAAACTTTTAGCAATCTCTGTAAACAGGCTTTGTGGCAGTTTCTGTTGAGTTCTCCCACCACACAGACCCCTGTGGTTAACAATGATTACCGCTCGGAAATTACCTCGGAAAGACCTGTAAACCCCCCTCCTAATCTAAAACCTATTGAAGAGGGTTTATTGAGTCTCCAGAGGCAATTAGGGGTTTTGGAGCGACAGCTACAAGCCCAAAAAACGGAAAATCAAACCCAACAACTTGAGAGTCAGGTTAATCAGTTAACCCAGCAGCTTGCTCAATTTCAGTCGGCGATCGCATCTAAACTAGATGCTACCAATGAGGCGATCGCTCAAATACCTAGTCAATTACCCCAAATTACATCACCTCCCCCACCACCAGAACCCCCTCGGTCAACTGCGCCACCTCCCCCACCACCAGAACCCGTCCACCCCCAAGAAGCCGACCCACTGCTTCAGCGTCTGAGTTCCCTGGTGGATGATTTTTAACATCAAGTTACTGTTGGGAGAGTTGCTATTGGCTTATTTATTCAGGGTCTCTACTGCTATAGCTGCCGCCCAATTGTCAATTTCCCAGGTTTTTAAATACCAATCTTGGGGGGAATATCCAACTATTTTAGCCCGGAAAAGTTGACCATAATTTTGGGGTAAAATCTCCACATCTTTTAAGCCCATTAATCCCGTACCAGTGGCTTTTAGTAAGGCTTCTTTCGCAGTCCAAAGCTGAAAAAAAGCCCGGTTTTGTGCGGATTTTGGATAGTTATAAAGTTGGGAATATTCCGCCTCACAAAAAAAGCGTTTGGCTAAGGTTAATCCATCCAGGGGGCGGATTTTTTCCAAGTCAATACCAACTCTGCGGTTCAAGGCGATCGCATATAAAGCCTTACCGTAGGAGTGGGAAAGATTAAACTGAATTTCACCCTGAGAATTTCCGGTAATTAAACCCGGTTTTCCCTGGGGAGTATAGGCAAATTCCAACCCCTGGGGAGCCACCCCCACATAAGAGGCTAAAATCTGGCGGAGAATGGCACGAGCGGCGGTAAAATGGAGGCGATCGCTCTCCCGACGAAACCGCGCCGCCCTTTGTCTTTCCTCAGCACTTAGGAGTCCTTCCAGACCAGCAATTTGACTTAAATTCAAATCCAAATCAGCCTGCCAAACCTCCACAGTCGGAGCGATCGCATCATCCCCAAACGGGGTAAAATGAACCCGTTGCCACATTTAACGCCTAGCGCCAGAAGGCAATTGAGGAATAGGCTGTAAATCCCTAGGTAAAGCCGGACGATCCAAAGAATCAACACCCTGAATATCAATCAATTCGCCATCATCTTCAGGCAGAAGACCGAGTTCAGCCCCATTAATAATAGCACCAAGTAACTTCGGCCGATATTTTTTCGGTCCAGTTTGCTCCTCATCAGTTTCCGTCAACTGATCAGCCAATTGATTCATCTGAGCCGACATAGTACAATTAGCTCTAGCCACCAAAACCATGCCATCAGTTAACGGTTCCAGAGTCAAGGCATCATTATGATCACTCCAAGCAGGTACATCGACAATCACCACATCAAAGCGATGGCGCACCTCTTTAAGTAAACGTCGCATCTCACTAGACTCTAGCACCGCCGTCACTTGTTTTAAGGGACCCGGGGAGGGAATCACATAGAGATTTTCCACATCTGGAACCATGCGGATACAATTATTCAAATCTCCGTAATAGCGCAAAGGTTCCCAACGGTCTTGAGAATCAATAGCCAATCGCATTCTCTCAGCTTGGCTTGGCGATCGCAAATCTGCCTCAATTATCAAAGTCCGTTTTCCGGCTCTCGCGGAGGCGATCGCCAAATTATAGGCTGTCAGAGTCTTACCTTCCGGTCCCTTAGTGCTAGTCATCAACACCACCTTCGGAGGTTTTTGGCCGTTACTGAACAAATTACTACGCACCTGCTCATAAGGTTCCAAATACCGAGAATTATGATGTAGTAGTAAAGGCATATCCCAATCCGCATGGTCATCCAAAACATTGGGAACCACCCCCAGAATCGGAATTTCTCGTTCTTTCAAAGCGCCCTGAATCTCCTCCCAGGTGTAGAATTTACCGCTAAGTATACCCAACGCAAAAATCAGCACCGCACCAACTATCACCCCACCAAAGCCACCCGCAGCCATGACCAGGATTAAACTAGGTGGTGGTGGTGGATCTTCCACATCAGGAGCCGCCGCCTCCTGAACCACCTGTAAACTGCTCACCGTTTCCGCTTCCGCCGCCTGAGCGTCAGCCAATTGCGCCTGCATTTTATCGTAGAGAGCCTGTCTATAACCCACCTGTTGTTCTAGCCGCATTTTCTCCATTTGCTTATTAGGAATAGTGGCATATTCCCGTTCTAGTCTTTGTCCCACCTCACGGCTAGTAGCAATTTCTTGGAGTAGAGTTTCTTGCTGAGTTTGCAGGTTAATTAAATTTTGAGCAATTTGCTGTCGGGAGGGGTCTAAGGAAGAATCAACCCGAATTTGGTCAACCTGTCGCAGGGGAGCCGCCACTCCATGACCTCCGAGAACCTCAGAAGCTCTCGCTTGTAATTGCTGTTCGCTTGCCTGTTGTTGTTTAATTAAATCTGCTACCTGGGGATGAGCATCGGTAAAATCCTTACGGAGAAACTCTAACTGAGACTCAATTTGATACAGTTGTACTCGCAATTGAGCAATAATTGGATCAGCGGTCAGCGCTTGGGAAACATAGGCCTGATCGACATTCAATCCTAGTCTACCTTCCAAACTAGCGATTTGAGCATTAATAGAATCCAGTCTCAATTCAAGCTGTTCTACATGATTTCTATTGGAAATAATCGACTGAGGTAAGGAACCACTTGTGATCGCCAATAAAGTAGCGCCTTCTCGCCTATCATACTCTTCCAGAGTATTTTCAGCTTCTCTCAAGTCCGCTCTCGCTGGTCCCATGCGATCTTGAATTGTGTCGATAATATTGCGGAGTTGTTCGGTATTAATTAAACGGCTCTGTTCGATAATCTCCCGCATTAATACATTGACCACTTCCACAGAGCGATCGCGATTATAATCTCTAAAGGTGACTTGAATTGTACCCGGTTGACCACCCTCTCCCGGTCTAATTTGAATCCTAGCGTTAGCACGAAAATCTCTAGGGGTAATCATCGTTTCATTTAACACCGCCTCAATCACACGGGGTTGTAGTAACATCCGGTCCGTGAGTTGTTGTCCTTGCTGTCGAATATTCTGACCTGTTTGGGAGAACAAAACGGGCGGATTTTTATAGGTTAAAACTCCTCTGGCTTCGTAGGGAGGTCTTGGCGGCGCTTCCAAAATCATACCCACCCCCCCAGAAATTCCCAACGCTACTACAAAGGCGGCTAATCCAGCAACTTTATAGTTTTCAAAGGCGATTAAATAGCGTTTAACAATTGGTAAAGTCATGGCAATCTCAGGATTTTGGGTAATAGCAATTTGGTATTTACAGCCTTTTCAGTAATCATGCCATAGGCCGTCAAAGTCCCTCTCCCCCATGGGAGAGGGATTTAGGGTGAGGGTAATGTTTAGCACAATTTATCAACAAGCTGTATACCTTTAATTATTCTGTTATTGGTCGGGTCCAAATAATCGTTCAGCCGAGTTAATGAGTTGTTGAAAGAAGAGAGTAAAACCGAGGACATCGCGAAAGGGTTGGGTAAAGTTATTGAGAAACACAGTGACCTGGGTAATCAGATTACGATTAATCACAATCACATCTTCATCTTGTAGTAGAATATTGTCGGTTTGGTCTCCTCTAAGTAGATTTTTACCATTCAGAATCTGAGTAGTTGTTTGTTGAGATTGTCGGTCATATCGAATCAGGGCAATTTTATCGAGGTCTCCAGTTTGTAAAGGTACATTAGCGAGGATATCAATAAAGGTGCTACCATTGGGTAAGGCTACAGCACCGATCGCATTTCCGGCATAACTAAGAATTCTGACGGTAATTTGCTGGTTAACTAAAGTTGAACTAGCCACTAATTTGCGATCGTAGTCTCTCTCATCCACATCAGGAGCTAGTGGTAGTACAATCACCGAATCACCATTAGATAGAGAAACATCCGGGAGAGCCGTAGCTTCTGCTAAGGGTGTATATAGATCTATGATATCTTCTAAAACTCGACCATCAACGGTAGTGCGACAAACTAGGACGGTACGCAAATCAGCAGTTAATGTCGCACCTCCGGCCGCTAACAGAGCCGTAGAGACGCGAGAACCCCCAGCCGGGAGGGTATAGAAACCTGGTTGCACAACTTCCCCAACGACGGTTACTTGGGCGGGAACTGGTGCAGCAGCCAGACTATAATTTTCTAACAGATCTCGCTCTACGCCTTCTGATGGGCTAACCTCCATAGTGGGAACTGTAATCACATCGCGATCGCTTAGGCGAATATTAGGCGGTTCCATACCCAATAATAGGGGGGTAAATAGGTCGATTTGGGTTTCGAGGGTTTGTCCGGTGGGTAAAGTCCGGCGCACAGTAATCCGTCGTAAATCTGCCCCTGGTCTAGTTCCCCCCGCCGTAGTCAAGGCGACAATTAGCTGTGGTGATGGTAGGGGATAAAAACCTGGTCTGGCAATTTTTCCGGTCACGGTGACTTGTACCGGTCGCTGATTGACCAGAGAGACGACAACTTCAGGGTTTCTGACAAATTGAGCTAGGCGGGGTTGAATATTCTGGCGCACCTGTTCTAAGGTTAATCCTTCCAATTCCACTAGACCAATTAAAGGCATAGCTAGGGAACCTTGAGGACCAATGGTAGCATTGGGAATAGTTAATTCTTGGGAACGCTGACCATTGACAAACACATCAATAAAAATCTGATCTCCAGGTCCTAGCTCATAACTTTTCATGCGATCGCCAACAGGGCCTTCAAACACAGAAGGTTCCACCGGAATACCAGAGGGTCTGGTCTGAATGGGAGCATCCACATTGCGGAAAAGCTCTAATAGTGTAGGCCAGTCCGGTTGTACTGGTGCGGGTTGTCCGCCGCCTCTCGGTAGGGGTTGATTCACAAAGGAGCGAGGTAAGATGCACCGATCAGGTATCCTTTGAGCCATAGACTTTCCGCCACTGGTGATGATGGCTAAAGGAATAATACTCGCCACTGAGTAGAGACTGGTGAGGAATAGGGATTTAATCGGGTTGAGGTTAGCGCCCATATCAACACTGTGGATAACTGTTTATTCTGGCTGGAAAATCGTGGTCATCAATTCTTTTTGGATATCCTGACCGAGGGATTGAGCTATAGTTGCCACTGTTTCTATGTCACCCAAAGGCTCCATAGGAATCATAATACTGACAGCTACCCAGGGAGCGCGATCGCCTCTTAGTTGAGCTTGGCGATCGGCAAAAAACCAGTGACTTGGTGCGGGAGAACCGCCATTATGCCAAGCGTACCATTGTACAAGGGCATAGGTTTGGCGGGGGTTCCAAGCCCGAAAAAATCTGGCGTTAATTGTCACTGGTTGGGGGGAGTCTAGGGTCAATTGCAGGGTACGATGGGAGTCAGTTCTGAGGCTCTGTAACCCTTGCAGATCCATCCATTCGACTTGGGGCTGGTCTTTATAATAGTTTTGGGGAAACAGCAATAGCAGGACTTCGGTATCATTTTGTTTGAGGCTCTGCAAAGACCATCTCCTCGCCCCCACTTGAATGGTATCGTGACTGGTAGTTTCCCACCCTGGTACGGTTAAACCCTCACGGCGAATGGTTTGCAGTTGAGGGAGAGCTTGAATATCAGGCATATCTGACCAGGACCAGCCACCCCGAAAGAAACCGGGAAGGGTCCCTACCAAAAATAGGACTAGGAGAAATCCCAATAGTACCCATTGAGAGGGTTTTAGCTGTAGTTTGGGGGTTTCATGGCTGGTGGGTTCAAGATTCGGGGCTGATTTGTCCATTATCTTCGGATTCCTCTTGCTCAGGGAAATAATATTGCATTAATTTCATCACAATCACCAATAGACCCAACATAGAAGCAGAATATAGGTCTCCTCCCCACCCTTCATGAAGCCAATCAAAAAGTTCTTGATTACCTGTGCCGAAAAACAGAGTTAATAGGGTATTGCGGATAATATTCGCGACAATACTCGTCAAAGCTGCTGCCACCAAGAAGAGGATGGTTTTGGTTCTCGAAGCGATCGCACCCGTCCAGTACAATAACATTAAACCGACATACAGACTGGTAAATAACATTTTCAGGCCTGCACAGTGCGGCGCTACCTCAACAATTTGTCCATTTACATAGAGATAGATTTGATCTACTGTCACCGGGACGTTAAACTGGATCAGAACAAATCCCGCCATATTAGCGATAAAGGTTTGTAGAGGCAGGGCTAAAGGCTCTATCAGATAGGGGATATGGTTAGGGGTTGCCAGTAGCACAAATAATAAGGCTATCCCCTGCAATTTTAACCCAGGTATTCCTTTTAGCCAGAGGCAGAGTCCGGCTAGAATCATCGGAAAGGACAGATTGACTAAATCGGAGATACTACTGAGGTAGAAAACGCCACCGAGTCCTAATAATACTCCCCCCAAGGGGTGCAGTTGATTGGGTAGTTTGTTCCACTGGTGGCGGTTATTCCATGCAATATAAGCCGCGAAGGGTAGACCAATTACGCCGTGGCTAAAATATTCATGTTCGATGCTAATGCTTTTGTTCAGCCAGCCATCGTACCAATGCACGAGCAAAGGGCCGTATAATAACACCAACAAGGCGCAAGCCAATCCGATAAATAGATTTCGCTCTATCGCCACAGGAATTTTCGGTTGAGTTTCCATAAGCCTTAATAATTGTGTAATCGAGCCACATTCCCACCTGATTCGATGTCCCTATTTGGTCGCGAACATCTCGCACCTACTCATTTTTAATTCCCAAGGCTGTGCGAATAGCTGCGACTACCCGATTAATCTGATCACTGGTAATTCCAGGATACATGGGTAAAGATAGAATCTGCTGGCTGAGGGTTTCAGTTTTGGGAAAGTCTCCAGCTTTGTATCCCAGATCAGTATAACCGGGTTGCAGGTGACAGGGGATGGGATAGTGAATACCTGTTTGCACCCCTAATTCATTCAGTTTAGCTTGTAGTTGATCGCGAGTGAGGGAACATTCCTCGGTCACACGAATTACATACAGATGATAAACATGACCGCCTTCACTGTAGTTGTAAATGGGGATAATGCCATATTCTTTGAGTACCATCAATTGAACATCATACTGTTCGGCGGCTAAATTGCGATCGCGGTTCCACCCTGGTAAATGACGCAATTTGACGTTAAGAACGGCGGATTGTATAGTATCTAAGCGGCTGTTAGTTCCCAATTCCGTATGTAGATATTTTTCCGGTGCGCCATAATTCCTCAGAATTCGCGCCTGTTTAGCTACGGTTTCATCGGAAGTCACCACCATACCCCCACTACCAAAAGCGCCTAGATTTTTGCTAGGGTAGAAACTAAAGGCGGCGGCGCGACCGATAGAACCGGCGCGATAGTTTTCGCAGGTAGCCAGATGAGCTTGTGCCGCATCTTCAAATACAATTAAGTTATGAGTTAGGGCTAGGTCCAGCAGTTGGCTAGGGGTGACAATTTGACCATATAGATGCACTGGTAAAATCGCCTTAGTTTTTTCGGTGACCGCCCTTTCGGCTGCGGCTATATCAATTAAAGCGGTGTTTAATTCACAGTCTACCAAAACGGGTTTGGCTCTGGCTTGCAAAATGCCAATAATGGTAGCAATAAAGGTATTGGCTGGGACTAAAACTTCGTCTCCTGGTTTCACCCCACAGGCTTGTAAACCGATGGCGATCGCATCAGTTCCGCAGGCGACACCCACCCCATATTCTGCACCACAGGCTGTAGCAAAATCCGCCTCAAATTCTTGCAGAGCGCGTCCCAGAATAAAATCTCCGCGTCCAATTACTGCATGAATTGCCTTTTCAATTTCATCGGTAAGTTCCTGATATTGAAAGGATAAATCAACAAAGGGAATAGGTGCCATAGAATCGGTCATGATTTTAGCCAATATGGAACAATTTGGGTGTCTATTTTTTACGGTGAAATTAGCCGAATTAACCAAAATAAAGCTGGAGTCTGGGGGGGTTCAGTAGTTAATCCCTTATGACCATACCACTGAATCTAACTGCATTTAAAAGCCGTTTCATGACCCACAATTAGGATGAATTCCGCCTTGATTGCAGATATGGGTAATTTGAGCATCACTCAAGTTTTGCACTCTGGAAAAATCAGCCCCCTGCATTCGGTTTGAGGTTTCACCTTGATGGGTTTCTTCGATAAACTCATCAGTGCGAGTTTCCCGATTAACCACAAAGGTCACCCCCTCAAAATTTGCGCCATGTAGTCTAGCACCCTGTAGGTTAACTAAACTCAGGTCAGCATTACTCAGGTTAGCATTTTGTAACCTAGCGTTTCTAAAATTAGTGCCAGTGAGTTGAGCTTGACTGAGGTTAGCATTCTGAAGATTAGCGCCTTGGAAGTCAGCGCCGGATAAGGAACCCCTTTGTAGATCTGCTTCCCGGAGGTCAGCAAACATAAATTGGGTTCCTTGGGCGTTAATCTGACTCATACGGGCTAATTTGAGGTCTGAGCGTGACAGATTAGCGTTAGTGATATCTGCTCCGGTCAAACTAGCTTCTTTTAGATTAGCATTTTCTAGGTTAGTGCCAATCAGACTAGCACTGCTAAAATTACTGCCATTCAAATCAGCATTTGATAAATTAGCGCGGTCTAGGGTCCCATTTAACAGGTTAGTGCGCCGCATGATGACGGGACTCATAAAAGCGCCTGTCAGGTCAACAGAGGTCAAATCAGCGCCGCTGAGGTCTGAGATCAAGTCGTCAAAGGTGTTAAAACGTCCGTCAGGTCCTGGTGAAGCAAAGCGACTATTACGGAAATTTGCATGGGTCATGATCGCACTGCGGAAACTGATCCCAGATAGGTCGGTTTGGTCTAGTACGAGGGTAAACTGAGCGGGAGGGGTGGTAGTTTGACCGAGATGAACACGACTGAGATCGGCTTGTTGGATAAAACCGCCATAGACTTTGAGAATTTTGGCGATCGCCCTTTGAGTAGCCTGCTGTCGTTGGGAAACAATACGTCTTTGCCGTTGGTCCGCCCCAAACCTCATGAAATCGAGGTCATTTCTCAAGGCTTGATTCAGTTTGCGGATGTTAGGTAAAGCCACCGGACCTGTACTCACCAAAGCCTGTTGAATCACCTCTAGCAATATGGGGTCATCTTCTTGACCGAGTAAATCCACCAATAGGGGAACAGCGCGGGGGTCTTGTAGGGTTCCTAAAGCTAAAATTGCTCCCCGCCGTTGTGCGGGGTCGGTGTTGGCGGTGGGAGAAAGGCGACCCACCAGCGCCAGGAATATTTCGTTATCTTGATTTTGGGAGGCGCGAAGGTTGGCTTGATTTTGAATATAAACTTGAGTACCAATAAAGGTTCCCAAAACCGCTGCCATGCTGGCGCTACCGACGATAATTAGGGTTAAGCCAGGATATTGTCGCATCCATTGCCATAAATTCCACTCTGGGAGTTTTGGCTTAGAGGTCAAGACGATCGCTTTGACGGATTGGTTTTCTTCTTCCCAGTCGTAGGAGGTAAATGGATTGGTAAAGAAGGAAGTCGCCGCGGGTTGTACATAAGTACCAGCCAGCAAATCGTGTCCGGTGCGACTGTGGAAGCGCCGCCCCATTAGTCCGTCAGCGACGAGCATAATTCCCGATAACCCCATAAATACCAGGAGATTGGGGAATGCGCCTGTCGCTTGCCAAACTAGATAGGCGATACCGACGGGAATGCCCCAACGCCCGATGGTTTCCCTGGCGATAATCCGTGAAAATCCGGGGGGGAGTTGTCTGGAGTTGACTACACGAACCCCAAACCAGCGTTTGGGAAGGGTTTGTCCGGTGGTGGACAATAGATAAAGCTGCCAGGAGGCGATCGCTATCGGCAAAATTAAGGCACCAGACCAAAAGAAATTCGTCAATGGAGATACACGGGGCTGGCGATCGCGCATTGGTAGTCCCAAGGTAGCTGCCACAGTTTCGGCTGTTCCTCTTACTACTGGGTTGAGGGGGACTGACACAGAACCGCGATTAGCAATCGCACCGATGGTCAATGGGGCTAATCCCCCCACGATTACTAGGGAGATCTCGACCGCCCAAGCACTACAGCGACGCACCCAAAAGGGGAGTTGTTTGGCTTGTTTTTGCCAGGTAGGCGTTGGTTGGTCGATGCTGGGTCGGTTTGCAGTCGGACTAGCCATAATTAATAATTGCCTTTGTCTGAATCTTTGATGATGGGTTAAGCAGATTTCTTTAAATCTTGGGTTTTTGGGATGATTTGAATACTTGATAACCTATGTACACTATCACCCCGACTACCGCAAGACTTATGGCTAAGGAAATTAATTCGACAAGGGTTTTTAATAGGGCTAACCCGGCGATGACTCCCACACTGGCTACGGCTATCTGTCCGGCTTTGGGTAATCTCTTGAACCGCGCCATCAACTGACCATATAGGGTTTTTAGGCTGCTGTTTAAGTTGGAGGGGGTGGGATTTATGGGTGCATTGGGGTTAACTTCGGCTTCGAGTTCCTCGAGGCGACGATTGATTTTCGGGTCGTCTTGGTAGTTCAAGGGATTTCTCCTCCGGGGATATAAAACAACGCTTTACCATTGTACAAGGAGATTAAGAGGGTGGGTTATGACTAATATTAACTTGGGTCAAGTTTTCACCGCTGGACTTCTGGGGGTTTCCCTGTTTCTGGCTGCGGCGCAGTCGGCTTTGGCTGACAGGCGATCGGTTTCTCCTGGGGTGGCTGTCACTTTATCGGGAACTTCGGGGGGAAGTTCTAATAGCCGAGACTGTGGTTGGATCGCTGAGAGTCCTAATCATATTCTGGATGTGACTCAGGATCTACCATATTGGAGTATTACTGTACAGACGGCTGGGGCTCCCACTTTACTGATTGATGGTCCGGCTGGTCGCTATTGTGTACTCCCGGAGAGTCCCTCTGGGTCTATTTTACAGTTTTCCGGTTATGGTACTCGCGGGACTTATCGGATTTTTATTGGCGATCGCCAACAGTCTCAACATCCTTATAGCCTTTCTATTTCTGACCGTAAGCCCTAGATTTCTGGCTTTTTGGGGCGATCGGTGACTCGATTCTGTTTCCCATTACGGCTGATTATGTCATAGTAAATCACTGCTGTAATGGATTGGAAAAACGGCCAAGTCAGCGCACTCATTGCAGTTAACACAGGCAAAAATAACAAGTTCACCAAAATTGTGATCTCATCGGGAGCATTGGCATTTATCGATAATCGGGTGATTTGTATCATCAACTGAACCACGCCAATGGGGGATGTGGCTAGACCTGCGACTATCAGAATCCAGATAATTTTAAAGGCTGATTCTTTGGTTATTTGCCAACTCTTGCTAATTGCTCCGGTGGCAGTCATCGGGTTTTCTACGGCTAGAATCACGTCACATATATACAGGCGGGCTGATATCCACATCAACCCCACATAAAACATGACAAATGCGACTACTCCTAATAAAAATCCTAGTAATAATGATACCAAACTTTCGGGACTCAGTAGGATAGATACTAATAATCCGGCTATTCCAATAGCTATGGCTAAACCTATAAAAGCCCCAATAATCATCAATCCTACCAGAATTGATTGCCCTAAAAAACTCCATTTGCGCTTGTCTGTATAGCGTTTAGCGTCTGCTCCTGGTTCGGGGCGTTCGCTCACCTCAAAAAAAGCTAAACGAGCGATCGCTCCTGAAATCGCCGCAAATTTCGCCCAACCATAAATGGGAACAATCAGCCATAAAATGCCGAAAAACGCCATAGTAAAGTATTGTTTAAAATGGTCTCGATAGATACGAAATCCGGCACTAATCACATCACCCAAGTTGAGGGATTTATGAGCATATTTATTAGTCATGACTAAATTTATAGATGCAGCTATAGGATTTTTGACTGTCTCCAAAATTACAGATTCTTGGTATCCTTGATTTCACCAAAGCCAGAAATGCTGATCGTCTTCACCTAGGGGGGTTTAGGGGGGGATCCAGGAATCTGCTTTTAATTCACCAGCCAGACAATTCCTATGGTGAGGATTATACAGGAATCGACCAATTAGGGCGATTTTCTTAAACAAAATTTTATAAATACCTTCAGATTTCCAAGATTTTGGGGTTATCTGTGACTAAATCCTGTTCATCCTGATGGTTGATGAGGTCGTAGTAAATCACGGCTTTAATGGATTTGAAGAAGGGGATAGTCAGCGCCCCCATAGCAATTAAAACAGTTGATAAAACTAATAAATTCAGCCCAACTGCTACCTCAGCCGTAACTAGGGAATTGATAAGTAATCGGCTGAGTAACAAAATAAACCGAGTCGCTATGGGGAAGGGTAAGGTTGCTAAAACTGCGACTATAAAAATACCCATAATTTGAAACTCTGATTCTTCGGTGATTTCCCAACTATTCTTGATCGACTTTTTGGCGTTGGTCTGGTCTTCTAATGCGAGAATCACGTCACATATATACAGACGGGCTGATATCCACATCAACCCCAGGTATAAGATGATAAATCCAAATACTGCCAATAAAAATATCAACCATGATAACCAAAAAGTCTCAATATTCAGTTTCATAAATATGAAGATTGCCGTACCAAGAACCATACTAAAACCTATGAAAATGCCAATGATAATTAATCCGACGAGCAGTAATTGTCCTAAAAAACTCCATTGGCGTTTGTTAGTGTAGCGTTTAGCGTCTGATGGAGGTTCGGGGCGTTCGCTCACTTCAAAAAAGGCTAAACGAGCGATCGCTCCTAAAGTGGCGAGACATTTAGCCCAACCATAAACGGGAACAATCAGCCATAAACAGCCGACCAAAGCCATAGTAAAGTATTGTTTAAAATGGTCTCGATATATCCGAAACCCGGCAATGATAACATCACTGATACTTAGAGAGTTTTGAGGGTATTGATTAGTCATGACTAGGTTATAGATAGAGTTAGAGGATTTGGCTAATGTCCCACAAAATTACCAACCAATATCTGGGATAAATTTTAGATAAAAACCAGGTTACTGTAATCGCTGAATTTGATATTGAGAATCCCGAAATCCCCCGGTCAAACCTTGCTCTAAAAACAGTTTTCCAGCCTGTTCAAAATCACTGATGGCACCTCGGCGATCGCCTAAAGATGCTCGGACCATTCCGCGACCATAAAAAGCACCAGCCAAATTAGGTCTGATGCGAATAGCTTGGGCGTAGTCTGCGATCGCCTCAGAGTAATTACCAAGTTCAGCATGAGCCTGAGCGCGATTACTGTATGATTCAGCATCATTAGGATTCAGACTAATAGCTTGGCTATAGTCAGCGATCGCCGCCTCATAATCCTCAGCCAAAGAGTGAACTAACCCCCGATTACTGTGAGCCTTAGAATTATTAGGTTCTAACTCAATCGCCTTAGTACAATCTCCAATAGCTGCATCATAATTTTGCACATTCAGATGAGCAATACAGCGATTATTATAATCCATAGCTGTGGGGTTTAATTGAATGGATCTACTACAACTTTCTATCGCCGCCTCATAATTCCCTAAATTGATGTAGGTACTGCAACGATTCCCGTATGCTTCAGCATTATCTGGTTCCCAACTAATCACTTGATTATAGTCTGCTAAAGCACCTTGATAATCTCCTAAATGAAACCGAGCGCGACCCCGATTATAATAAGCAGCAGCCGACTCGGGATTGAGTCTAATTGCTTCTGTATAATCAGCCATTCCTGCTTGTAAGTTACCAGATTTAACGTGAGCGCTTCCCCTAGCGCGATAGGCTTCACTATTGTTTGGTTGTCGCCTAATTACTTCGGTATAATCTAATATGGCGGCTTCGTAGTTTTCTTGGCTATAATGGGCGAGTCCCCTTTGATAAAAAGCATCTGTATCTTCTGGGTTCAGACGGATCACTTGATTTAGGTCATTAATAGCATTACCAAAATCTCTCATTTGATGGTATGCTAAACTGCGGTTAAAATAGATGTCAGGATTAGTAGGATCAAGTTTAATGGCTTGGGTATAGTCAGCGATCGCCTGCTCATATTTCTGGAGATCATAGTAAGCATTAGCCCGTTTACGGAAGGCTTCACTATTATCAGGAAATAGCTGGATTGACCGAGTAAAAGCCTTAATTGCCGCCTCTGGGTCTCCCGCTTCCAGACGTTCTACCCCTCTTTTTAGGGCGGCTTCTGATTTGACAGGATCGGGGCGGCTTAACACTTGAAATAAGCCAAATATCACGATTAAACCGACTAATCCGGTTGCCGCTATTCCCACTACAGTCCAGAGGCGATTTAAGGATATGTCTCGTCGCGGTTTGTGTGTTTTATAGGGGGGATGATTTGGGGAAGTTGGGTTAACTAACCCGGTTTTTCCGGTGAGTTGATTTAATTCAGCGATCGCATCAATAGCGGATTTATATCGTTTCCCATAGTAATGATGCACCATTTTATCTATAATACTAGCTAATTCGTTACTAACTCGCGCCCGCTGTCGCCAGGCAATTTCTCCAGATATAGATAGGCTAGGATCTTGGAGTTTGGGCAAATCTGAGCCTTCTAAACCAGTTAAAGCCTGAATAGCAATCATTCCCACAGCATAGAGATCGCTATTAAATTGGGGGTTTCCCTGGAATTGTTCGATCGGCATATAGGAGGGTGTACCCGTGGCGATCGTTCGCATGGGTTGATTATTTTCCTCAGCCAGTTGGCTAGTCACGGCTTTGACGGAACCGAAATCGATTAAGACTAGGGCTTGGTCTGATTTGCGGCGAATTAAATTAGAGGGGTTAACATCTCGATGAATTACGCCATTTTGGTGAACAAATACTAAAATATTGAGGATTTCTTCTAAGAGTTCGATCACTAGATCTTCTTTCCAAGGATGACCGGGAATTAGTTCTTTATGAAGGGGATGTCCTTCGATAAATTCTTCGACTAGATAGAAGTGATTATTATCCTCAAAATAGGCTAATAATAGGGGAATGCGATCGTTGCGTCCTAGCTTTTCTAAGATTTCTGCTTCCTGTCGAAATAGGCGTAAGGCTGTTTTCAGGATTTTGGAATTATTACTAGGGGGACGCAGTTGTTTAACCACACATTGAGGATGACCAGGACGGCGGGTATCTGCGGCTAGATAGGTCTGACTAAATGCTCCTGAACTCAAAATTTGTACAATTCGATACCTTCCATCTAGGAGTTGACCAATGATTTCCATCTGGCGTTGAGGTTTGAAACTTCTAGGGGAGTTCGAGGAATGGGGTTTGGAGCGATCGTCTAAGTTCATAATATGTTACAGTTTGATATAAAATGGCTGGAGAGAGCAAATGGAATCGGTTTTCCTATCGATTAACTGATTTTCATCAGGATTGAGAACTCACCATTGAGTTTCTTATGTCAATTTTGGCATAAAATTTTGGGTATAGTCTATATCAACCATAACAAGTGTCAGCACCCCGATCTAAAAAGACGGCGGCTCTCATTCCGCCTAAGCTGCTGACGAGCGATCGTCTTATACGGAGCGGGTTCTAAATAGTCTGGACTTCCATATAGATGATTAAAGAATATGCTTGTATGGGCGGGTTCTAAAGAATCGGGACTTCCATATAGATGATTACAGAACCCGCCCCTACTATATTGGCAAGTGAACCCGGTCTGATTGTACCATGCCCTTGGTCTTTAGGTAGGTATGCAGACCATGATCAAGATCTAGTTTCCTGAGATTACAAAATATTATCAATTTTTGGTGAAAATTACCTGGAAAACCATGCACAATTTTATCCCCCCTCATCGATTTTTCCCTTACCTAACTTGGACAGAAATTGCGGAAATGCCCGATCCAGAAAATACCGTAATTATCCAACCAATTGGGGCTATAGAACAACACGGCCCCCATTTACCGTTAATTGTGGATGCTGCTATTGCTACCGCCGTGACGGGTCTAGCCCTAGAAAAACTCGATCGCACTATTCCCGCCTATGCCCTGTCTACCTTATATTACGGCAAATCTAACGAACATTGGCACTTTCCGGGAACCATCACCTTAACCTCTGAAACCTTAATATCAGTATTAATGGAAGTAGGGGAAAGTATATATAGGGCGGGGTTCCGCAAATTAGTATTTCTGAACGCTCATGGTGGACAACCCCAGATTTTAGACATGGTAGCGCGAGACTTGCATCAACAGCATGAAGATTTCATGGTATTTCCCCTGTTTGTGTGGCGGGTTCCCCACATAGCCAAAGAACTATTTTCCCCGGAAGAATTGGAATTAGGGATTCACGCCGGAGACATAGAAACCAGTGTGATGTTATCAATTTTGCCGGATGTGGTACGCCGGGATAAGGCGGTGCGAGAGTTTCCCCACGGCTTACCCTCCGACAGTTTACTGAGTATGGAAGGAAAATTGCCCTTTGCTTGGGTAACGCGGGATCTAAGCGCTAGTGGTGTGTTGGGAGACGCAACGGCGGCTACAGAAGAGAAGGGGAGTCGCCTACTGGAGTCGGTGGTAGACAGTTGGGTAAAAGCGATCGCAGATATTTATAAATTTCAGCAGCCCCAGTGTTTCCGCTCTGTGTCAAAATAAATCGATATCGGAAATAGAGCCTAAGTAATGACAATGATCAACTCTACTCTACAGCAAGCCTTTAACCGAGGCCAAGGGCTGAAAGTAATTAGCGGTTTAATGAATTTCCATCGCCCCAATGTGGTGGCGGTGGTGAAAGCAGCAACTCAAGGCGGCGCGACCTTTGTAGATATTGCCGCTGACCCGGAATTAGTGGCGATCGCGCGTGATTTGACCCATTTACCTATTTGTGTGTCAGCCGTAGAACCAGAAAAGTTCCTCCCCTGTGTGGAAGCTGGCGCTGATCTGATTGAAATTGGGAATTTTGATGCTTTCTACGCCCAAGGACGGCGCTTTGAAGCCCCCGAAGTGTTGCAGTTGACCCGTCAAACTCGATCGCTACTTCCTGAGATTACCCTATCCGTAACAGTTCCCCATATTTTGGAACTGGATCAACAAGTCCAATTAGCCATAGACTTAGTGGAAGCTGGGGCGGATATTATCCAAACAGAAGGGGGAACTAGCGCTAACCCTGTGCATCCCGGAACTTTAGGATTGATTGAAAAGGCTGCGCCTACCCTAGCCGCCGCCCGGGAAATTTCCCGCGCCGTATCGGTTCCAGTATTATGCGCTTCTGGAATTTCTAGTGTAACAGCACCTTTGGCGATCGCCGCCGGTGCTGCCGGTGTCGGTGTCGGTTCAGCTATCAACCGCCTCGATAATGAATTAGCAATGATTGCAGCGGTTCGTAGTCTCGTGGAAGCATTAGCCACCGTGAATACTGCCCGGATTTATCAGTCTTAGAAAATCTCTACAGCCCCAGCGTTCATCTCTTTGGCAGTTATTAATTATCCGCCGATTACATGACACTTGGGGCTGTATTCTCATCTCAATCTCCCGCGCAAGTTAAAAACCAGATCGAATAATCTTCAATTAATTGATAATTATCAGACTCCTCATCTGTGCATTCTAAATCCGCTAGGTCTAGGGTAAATAATTTCTCATCGCTAACCCGTCGGACTTGCACTTGTAAGCCATATTCTTCATCAAATTTATCAGCAAAGCCCAGAATTTCAAAAGTATCTTGATGGGAAGGATTGTTGATTTTTTGTTTCTCGTATTCCTTTTTGCGACCGGAAGACAATAGATATTCTTCTTCCCAAGCAAATTCATCACTTGCGGTTACATAACAAGGTAACTTGATTTGTTTTTTCAGATATTGCAGATAGAGTTTAAGTTTTTTTCGGAAACTATAAGAAGGCTTAAAACCCAAGTTTTTTTCAGTCTTAGCTACCGCCATTTCCAGGTCAGCATCGGTCAAATAATCAAGGTATAAGTCATCAATACCTGGGATATTTTCGATATCACTTATAGTCAAGTTTTTGATGACATCCAACATCAACAAACGAGGATCTTCTGGGAGGTCTAATCGGTCTATACTGTTACCACTACGGATATTAAAAGTAATCGTCTCATCAATTTGAATCCCCTTGAGGTCAGACGGTTCGGGATGAGTCGAGGCGGATTTTAAGTTTTTCTGAAATTTTGTCATAATATTTAGGTTAGTGAACAACAGAACTTACTTTAATTTGTTCTGGATAGATCCGAATCATCAACAGGAGACCAAAATTGTGACCCAAACAGTACCAACCTCTCAGCCACAGATCTACCAAGGACAGTTTGGCGAGTATACCATCACTGATGACGATCGCCAGGGAGTCCTAGTATATAGAGTTAGTTTGGCGATCGCCGCCGTCTGCTTTGGTTTAGGGACCGCTTTAGTCTTATGGGACTCACACAGCCCCATATTCCGGCAACTGCTGACCCCTATTTATCTTGTGTTCTGGTTAGCTTTGGGAGTTAGCCTGTTCACAATTCATATCTATCTAATTATTTTACACAGATTCCTTCAGTTTTGTTGGCTCATTGGGGGTATTGCTACCCTGGTAGTGGCGATCGCAGATCCTGAACCCTTAGCCGTCACCGTTTATAATCA
This sequence comes from Limnospira sp., assembly GCF_051859755.1. Taxonomy (NCBI): domain Bacteria; kingdom Bacillati; phylum Cyanobacteriota; class Cyanophyceae; order Oscillatoriales; family Sirenicapillariaceae; genus Limnospira; species Limnospira sp. The sequence goes on along the minus strand of NZ_JBIMLI010000025.1, from coordinate 9,029 downwards.
GCCATATAGCTTATTCGGTGTCGGCTTTACATTTGTGGCTCTAACAGGCATTTATTTTAAGGAGGCTTTTTGTTTTAATCGCATGGAAACCAAACTGCTAACTCCCCTAGTCCCCCTCTTACTGTTGGGATATATGGCGGGAGTGTGGACAGTCATCAATCAGAAATTTTTGTTGTTTTTCTGGGCTATTCAATTCGGGATTTTTGCCCTCCGCAAGTGTTTCCAAGCCATTCCTTCTGATATTGGTGATAAAAGTGTATTTGATTACCTTCACCAACAGCGATCGGCCCAATCGCACAATTAAGTATAATTGACCCCACTACCCAGTCATCAATCTGACTAGCAGCCCCTAGAAGCTGTTGTCAAAGATAACCGGTCAATATTAGCAACTTCTGCCCTTTTCCTTAGCCAGGGGCAGGATATCTCCAGATCAAGGCGATCGCAGATTATTCTTGACTGCTATAGCCACTAAGTCCATGATCGCATATATTTGATGATGGTAACATCCGTAATTTCACTCAAGACAATCTGAATACGTTAAATGCTTACTCCACCCTAAATCAAATTTTCTTGATCAATTCTGAAAACCTATGGCCACAATAGAGCCCGAATCAATGTCCATGGAACTACAAGGAAAACTTGTAATTGTAGATTTGGACGAAACGCTTTTTCTGCGAAACTCCACAGAAGAATATCTAAATTCTTTACAGCCTAAAACCTTGGGGGCTGTTTTATTAATTGCCCTAGATATTCTCAAGCCTTGGAACTGGTTACCCCAACCCCTCAAAGGAGACCAATCAAGGGATTGGTGTCGTGTAATTATCTCCACCCTAATTTTTCCCTGGACTTTAATTTTTTGGCAACAGCAAGCCCAGAAACTTGCCCATAATTATATCAACCAGGAACTGATCCTAAAATTCCTTGAACAATTCCCCTCACAAATAGTTATTGCTACCCTCGGCTTTGATCTAATTATAAATCCCATTATTAAGAATTTACAATTTTGTCCTGATGCTGTGATTAGTTGTCGGTTTTGGCAGGGAGGGGTTGATCGTCAACGGGGAAAGTATGAGTTAGTTAAAGCAGTATTAACTGACGAAGAAATCGCCAATGCCGCCGTCATTACAGATTCCACAGATGATCAGGTATTATTGGATGCTGTAGCATCACCCTATCTCGTGCAGTGGCCTGATGCTCAATATGTCCCGGCTATGGCTGATGCTTATATTCCATTTTTGTATCTGGAACGCGGTAAGCGCCCCGGCCAAAAATATTTCATCAAGAACATTATCGCAGATGATTGGTTAGTCTTGATTTTGGCGATCGCTTGGATAAGTCCTTATCCAGCTTTACAATCAATCATGATGCTGTTTTTGCTTTTATCTTTTTGGTGTATCTACGAGTATGGCTATGTAGATAATGATATCATCGCCGAAACTTTTGAGCAAAAACCTACTCTCAGCGCCACCTATCAAAACTACAAAAATCGTGTCAAACTCTTGCAGGTTTGGTTATGGGCGATAATTTTGGCAATACCCGGACTTTTCTTGTTAGAGGTGATAAAACTTCAATTAACCCCAAAAACTATCAATTTATCCCTACTCAGTTCTATGGGTTTAGATGGTGTCCTGTGGCTCACTTTTTTGAGCGTTGTATTTGGGTGTTTTTGGAGTTATAACCGCCTTGACAAACAAACTCGAATTTGGCTATATTTCTGCTTACAAGCAAGTAAATGTTTTGGGTTTTTGATAGTAACTACCACAAATAGCATAGGTATTATGTTATTTGCTTCTCAAGTTTTAGCTCGCTGGATCGCCTATATTGTGTATCGAGTCGGTAAACACACCGAATGGATGGAATTTCCGGGAGAGTTTTTCCGGTGCTTTTTGTTTACATTTCTGATTATTTCTGTCGCACTAGGAACCGGGGAATTATCCATTTTACTGAGTTGGCAAACTCTCGTGATTTTTGCCTGGTGTGCTTACCGAGGACGTAGGCAATTTGTCAATATTTGCCGTCAAGCATACCCAATATATAAGGATAAAACTCTGGTCTAATTGCCAAGCCAACAGCTTGCACAGCTAACCGTAATTGTGCAAGCTGCTAGGTAAGCTATCGGATCCTGCTGCCTTTTTCAGATACTATAACCCTGGATATTTTCCGGGTTAAATTGTTTGAGGGTGCGGGTAGCTTGACGGACTAAAGTTTCCGAACCTTGAACCACAACTAGATATTTACCAGCATTGAGGCGATTTCGATAGGGTACAGCATCTCCCCCGCCAATAATCAAGCCTACCCCGCCGCCAGCGAGAATGCTACCGAGTCCCCCAGAAATGCCCCCCAGAATGCCACCGATGAAATGATCGCCAATTTCCCCCGCCCAAGCAAAGGTATTAAGTCCCGTGATTAAGCTAAAGGTGTAGCCAGCCACAAAGCCAAAAGGAATCAACCAACTAGCCATAAGTTTAACCTGTTTGCGGGCCGGATCATAGGGGTCAATCAAGCCAAACTCATCAGCGCTTTTGTATCCTCTGCCTAAAATACTCACTTGAGTGATTGGGATTTCGTCTTTTTCTAAAGCCAAATAGGCAGCCTCAGCTTGAATGCGATCGGGTAAAACAGCAATTAGGTAGTTCATATATGATGATTAGATTATTGGATATACGGCTGCAATTCTGTTAGTCACTAGGTTTCATGATCCCCCTGTTAAGGTTGGTAAATTTACCATAATTCTGTGGTTAATTATCAAGGGCCATGATGCTGGGGACAATCCAAACTAAATTTACTAAATTTTTGTGAACAATTTGTGGTAGGTCGTCCCCCTTAACGCTAGAATAGTTCACTGCGGTATTTTTACCGCGATCGAGATCTGCATCAACAGACTCTCTCAATTTACCACGAATCCTTAAATCAAGGAAGTTGTGGTTAATCCCCTACAGTTGCAATTTATTAGCCCAACCATGCCTAAGGTTCTTGTATCTGATCCGATTGATCAAGTTGGACTTGACATTATCTCTCAGGTGGCTCAGGTGGATGTCAAAACCGGACTACCTGCTGAGGAACTGGTAAAGATTATTCCCGAATATGATGCCCTGATGATCCGTTCTGGTACTCGTGTCACCAAAGAAATAATAGAAGCGGGTACTCAGCTGAAAATTATTGGTCGGGCTGGTGTGGGGGTGGACAACGTGGATGTTCCCGCCGCCACCCGCCAAGGAATTGTCGTAGTTAACTCCCCCCAAGGTAACACGATCGCCGCTGCCGAACACGCTATAGCCATGATGTTAGCCCTATCGCGCCATATTCCCGAAGCCAATGTATCCGTAAAAAGCGGCCAGTGGAATCGCAAACAGTTTATTGGGGTAGAAGTTTACAAAAAAACCCTGGGGATTGTGGGACTGGGTAAAATCGGTTCCCATGTAGCCTCCGCCGCCAAAGCTATGGGGATGAAATTACTAGCCTATGATCCATTTATTTCCCAAGATCGCGCCGAACAGTTAGGCTGTCGGTTAGTAGATTTAGATTTACTGATCCGCGAGTCAGACTATATCAGTCTACATATGCCGAAAACTGAGGAGACCTATCATTTAATTAATGCACAGGCTCTGGCTCAAATGAAACCCACAGCTCGTATCATTAACTGCGCTCGTGGGGGTATTGTGGATGAAGTAGCTTTAGCAGAAGCTCTGAAAAATGATCAAATTGCTGGGGCGGCGGTAGATGTTTATGAAAACGAACCCCTAGAGGAAAATTCCCCCCTGCGGGAGTTGGGTCAAAAGGTGATCCTCACTCCCCACTTAGGAGCATCCACAGAAGAAGCTCAAGTTAATGTAGCCATTGATGTAGCTGAACAAATTAGAGATGTATTGTTGGGCTTACCAGCTCGTTCAGCGGTCAATATTCCTGGGTTGTATCCCGATGCTCTCGAACAACTCAAGCCCTATCTACAACTGGCGGAAACCTTGGGAAATTTGGTCAGCCAATTGGTAGGAGGTAGGGTCGATTTCTTGGATATCCGTTTACAAGGGGATTTAGCCAATCGCGATAGTAAACCGGTGGTGGTAGCGGCTCTGAAAGGTTTGTTATCTCAGGCTCTGCGGGAGCGGGTTAATTATGTTAATGCTACCATTGAAGCCAAAGAACGCGGTATTCGGGTCATTGAAACTAGGGATGCTTCGGTCTGTGACTATACCGGCTCTCTGCATTTGGAAGCTAAGGGATCTTTAGGTACTCATTCGGTGACGGGGGCTCTATTGGGCGATCGGGAAATTCGGGTGACAAATATTGATGATTTCCCCATTAACGTACCCCCGACTCGTTATATGTTATTTACTCTCCACCGAGATATGCCGGGAATTATCGGTAAAATCGGGTCGCTGCTGGGTAGCTTTAATGTCAATATTGCTAGTATGCAGGTCGGTCGTAAAATTGTACGGGGAGAGGCGGTGATGGTTTTAAGTTTAGATGACCCATTGCCGGACGGACTGTTGAGTGAGATCATGAAAGTAGCAGGTATCCGGGATGCCTATACGGTAACTCTCTAAACTCAAGGAAATTAGGGTGCTGGACTTAATGGCTCCTGGCAGACTAGACTGGAGAAAGTGGAGAATCAGATGCTCACACTACCTCTAGTGGGATAAATTATCCCCATACTTCTAGTGAGCTAAATGCTCGCATATTGTCTGGCCCCAAAAGTAACTGATATGGCACATAGCTGGTGGGAAATTCGAGTAGTCTGTGATTTGAACCTAGAAGAAACTGTCTTCTGGCGACTCGAAAATTTTGGCTTTCGGGGAACAGCCAGTCAAACTAAACATCAGTCTTGTTTGATTTGTGCCTATTTACCAGAAGAACAAGCTCATCTTTTGGACCTGGCGGCTTTATCTATTTTGCTGCGCCAGGATGCTTTGTGTATGGAAATGTCTATCCCTATTGTGCAATGGGATCTCATTGATGAGGAAGACTGGTCTAGTAGTTGGAAGCAGCATTGGGAACCAACGGAAATTGGCGATCGCTTTTGGATTTATCCGGCTTGGCTAACTCCCCCCGAAAATAGCGATCGCCTTATTTTACGTCTTGACCCTGGGGTGGCTTTTGGTACCGGAGCCCATGCTACTACTCAGCTTTGCTTGGAGTCCCTAGAAATGCGTTTGGGAATATTAGGGGAAAATCCGATCACTGTTGTTGATATCGGTTGTGGTTCGGGAATTTTGGGTATTGGTGCGATCCTATTGGGGGCGACTCAGGTTTATGGTGTCGATACTGACCCCTTAGCGGTGCGATCGGCTAATGAAAACCGCGACCTTAACCATATATCCCCAGAACAAATGATTAGTGAGGTGGGAAGTGTTGAGGAGTTGATTAAGCGTGCTAAAGGACCTGTTGATGGGATTTTATGCAATATTTTGGCTGAGGTGATTATGGATATAATTCCTCAGTTGGACTGTCTGACTAAACCTAATAGTTGGGGGGTTCTCAGTGGTATTTTGCTAGAACAGGCTAAACCGATCGCTGATTTGTTAGAACAACATGGCTGGATCGTCGCCACTCTCTGGAAGCGACAGAATTGGTGCTGTTTCAATATTAGACGTTCTTGATAGTTGCACATCTGAAAAACTCTCACAATCATGATAATTGAGAGGGTGAAACAGTGTTAATCGTTCAGGAGGTAATATGGCTGATTTTAACTGGATAAGTGCATTAATGGGCGGGGTTTTAATTGGTATGAGTGCTACCATATTATTGGCTTTTAATGGTCGGATTGCTGGCATTAGCGGCATGGTTAATGGGGCGATTACTTTTAAATCCCAGGAGGCTTGGCGATGGCTATTTATTCTGGGTTTAATAGCTGGTGCTGCTATTTATGAATATGGATTTCCATCGCCACCAACTCCCCCGTCAAATTCCGTACCTTTATTAATGATTATTGGTGGTTTTCTAGTGGGGTTTGGTACTCGTATGGGTAACGGTTGCACCAGTGGTCATGGGGTTTGTGGTTTGGGTCGCTTTTCTATGCGATCGCTGATAGCAGTTCTCTCATTTATGACCACTGCTTTTATTACTGTATTTATCATGCGTCATGTTTTAGGGGTGTAATTTTATGAACCTCAAAGAAAATATAATTGTCTTGGTTTCTGGGATTTTATTTGGTTTCGGGCTGGGTTTATCCCAAATGATGGATCGCGATCGCGTCTTGGGATTTTTGGATCTTGTGGGAGTTTGGGACCCTACTTTAATCTTTGTCCTCGGCGGCGCTGTGGGGGTGACAGCGATCGCTTTTCGGTTTGTCCTCCGTCTTCCTCACCCCCTATTTTCCAACAAATTTTATCTACCTACTCGCCAAGATATCGACCCCACTTTAATCATGGGAGCCGCTATTTTTGGCATTGGCTGGGGTATTGCTGGCTACTGTCCGGGTCCCGCCATTACCGCCCTAGTTTTAGGTATTCTTAACCCGGTATTGTTTATAATCGCGATGATTGCTGGGTCCTTGGCTTATACCCTCTCATCTAAGCTAACAGGTCCTGGGCCAAAGTAGGAAACCATCATTAAAGAACCAATTAGGGCTAAGTTCTTTAAAAATGCCGTTTTCTGAGCAGGATCATCTAGGAAATTGTGGAAAACTAGGGTGGTGGGGATTAAAAATAATATCAAAATAATCGCCCCCCAACGGGTTTTATAACCTAGAATTAAAGAAAAAGCCCCCACTAATTGAAACACAATATTTCCTAATAGCATTAAATTGGGATGTGGCAATCCCCGCAATGCTATCATTTCCTCGGTAGCGGCGAAATCCAAGATTTTGCTAACGGATGAATTGATAAAAATGGTGGCTAAAAATGCTCGTCCAATTAGGGGAATATAATTCATAATCCAATTATCTTGAGACAACAAATGCGATCGCTTTCTTTGGGATTTATCCTTAAAAAACTCGATAGCCGGATCAGGACTATTTAAAAAGGCAATTTCCCGGTAAGGGCGGATAATCGGTTTTAGCAGTCTCAGTCCTAAAACACAATCCCAGAACCAGTTATAGCCGACTGTTAAGCGATTGCGCCATCCCGGTAGATAACACATATGAATCACTAACCAAGTTAGCCAACCCAAAAATCCGGTGTTATTGAGGCGATCGCATGACAAAATCCCAGCATAGCGACTAATAATAGCAGCCTTGCCTTTATCAATATAACGAAAAGGTTGCGGAGATGTTCCCCGTAACTGATGCAAAATATTGGTCGCCACCGCTTCCCCCTGTTGGATAGCTTCCGGGGCGATACCGCTAAGACCATGATCAGGCCTGAGAAAAGCCACATCTCCGATCGCATATACTTTAGGATGATCGGGAACTCGTAAAATCGGTTCCACAATGATTTTACCCTTGGCGGCGGTAGAGATTTGGTCAAGCTGGCTGGGATGATCGACTTGTACCCCTGCTGTCCAGATAATAGTTGGGGCGGCGATCGCTTCTCCGGTGTCTAATTCTACCCCCTGGGAGTTGACCCGCAAAACCCGACGATTTAACCAGACAGATACCCCCAATTGGCGTAAATGACGTTCACAATAGGCGCTAAACCCCTGGGAAAAGTTGGGAAGTAGGCGATCGCCGGAATGTACTAAAATCACCTTCGCCAGGGGGAATAACCGCCGCCAACCTAACAAAGCGCGGAGTTGGTCGATTAAACCTCCGGCCAATTCTACCCCGGTCGGACCGCCACCAACAATCACAAATGTCAATAACCGGGCGCGATCAATGGGTTCAGGTTCTAAAATAGCCCGGCGAATGCGATCGACGATATGATGGCGCACAACCGCCGCATCTTCTAGGGTATTTAAAGTTAAGCTATATTTAGCAGCCCCAGGGATGTGATCTAATTGGGGACGGCTTCCGGTAGCGATAACGAGAATATCATATCTGATTTGTCCGTGATCTGTATCTACCCATTGATATTCATAATTAATCCGGTCAACGTTAGTCTGGATAAATTCGACATTGGGATATTTTTTGAATGCTGACTGGAGGGGATAAACGATTTGGTGGGGATATAGTAACCCGGTGGCTACTTGATACAGTAGGGGTATAAAAGTATGGTAGCAGTTGCGATCGATTAGCAACACATTCGCGCCCGCCTTAGCTAGGAGGCGGGTTGCTGTTAAACCACCAAATCCAGCGCCCACAATGACAATGCGATCGCTCTTTAACGCCATGGGACTCGGGTTGCTCAACTAACATTTTTCTGATGTTAACAAATTCCCGCCATTTTTGCCTTCCAGTAGCTTACTTCAACCCCAGCCTCTCACGCCACCCAGGGACTCTGCTGTTAGGCGCAAGTGAACCAACGGGGGTTGGTATAAGTTTATCTATTTCCTCACCCCTTCTCGGTTGAATAATTAGGGAGGCTTCCAGAAACCTTTTTACAGCCGATTCACCCTATCCCAAATATCCGAGGTAATTGATTGTGACTAATCCTAAATTAGCCAACATTTCTCAAAGAAAGCGGGTTTCTCGGTGGGGTGTCAAGAAACCGGGTTTCTCAAAGAAAGCGGGTTTCTGGTAGGATAGCGATCGCATCACCAAGATTTAAGAAATAAACCCCGTTTCTGAGTCTCTGGAATGGGGTAAAATGGGAGTGCTATTCCCTACCCGGTGCGCGGCTATGGATGAACAAAGAGTGCAGGCTTATCTCTCCCTGATTCAAGAACTCCTCAACTGTCCGGGGGAAGCACTGCAAATCCTCAACAGTCATCTGGAGTTGGTGGATGAGGGGTTTGTGCAGGTGTGCGAGTGGGTGGCGGCGCAGTTGCAGGGGGTGTGATGGTTGCGGTATATTTAGATGTGTGTTGTCTCAATCGCCCCTGCTCAAGACGGCTCGCAGACATGAACACCAATTAAAGGTAGCTATTCGTAATCCGGTGGTGTGGCTGATTGAGGTTTTACAGGAGCAGTAAACAGGAATTTTTCATGATGAACGCATTAGAGTTAAGAGAAAAGGGCTATCAGATTTTAGTCAGTCATTTGGGACAGTCTGATG